>JAPKCR010000142.1 GCA_026421135.1 Sulfitobacter sp.
CCCGGTCCGCTATACAAGCGGGCCGGGCATACCACTAGCCCATAGCGTTCAGGCGTTTAATCAGGCTCGAGGTGTCCCAGCGGCCGCCGCCCAGCTTTTGCACATCTTTATAGAACTGATCTACCAGCGCGGTCACAGGCAGGCTGGCTTCGATCTCGTCTGCAGTGTCCAGACAGATGCCAAGATCCTTGCGCATCCAGTCCACAGCGAAACCGTGATCAAATTTGTCATCCAGCATCGTCTCGTACCGGTTGGACATCTGCCAGCTTCCGGCAGCCCCCTGGCTGATGACTTCGACCACGTCACGACCATCAAGTCCGGCTTTCTGCGCGAAATGCAGCGCTTCGGATAAACCTTGTACCAGACCCGCAATCGCAATCTGGTTACACATCTTGGTCATTTGGCCTGCACCGCTGTCGCCCAAACGGCGGCAGATTTTGGAATACACCTCCATGATCGGCAGTGCGCGGTCAAAGGCACCTTCATCGCCGCCACACATGATCGACAACTGGCCGTTCTCGGCCCCCGCCTGCCCGCCCGAAATCGGCGCATCGACAAAGCTGATCTGCTGTGCATCCGCAGCCTCGTAAAGCTCGCGGGTGACGGCGGCTGAAACCGTGGTGTGATCCACAAAAATCGCGCCCTCTTTCATACCCGAAAATGCACCGTCATCGCCCAGACAAACTGACCGCAAGTCGTCATCATTGCCCACACAAGATATCACAAAATCAGCACCTTGCGCGGCTTCACGTGGAGTTTCCTTCATCGCGCCGCCATTGGCTTCGACCCATAGACGGGATTTTTCAGTTGTGCGGTTATAAACAGTCACCTCGTGGCCAGCTTTTTGCAGATGCCCGGCCATCGGGCCGCCCATGACGCCCAGTCCCAGAAATGCGAGTTTTGCCATCGTCTTTTCCTTGTCTATTAGTTGCGCTATTGGCTGGTACAACACCTAACACCCCACGGGCTTTGGTCAATCATGTGTGGGGTATATTCAGGAGCATCCGATGGCAGTGGTTTTTAAGTGGCTTGTACGTTTGACCACCTTGTTGATCGTCATAACTGTGGTCGCTGTCGGGGGAATCTATTGGCTCGCGTCGCGGTCTTTGCCTGATTATGATGACACAGTTGTTGTGCCCAACCTGCGCGCCGAGGTCGAGATCGTGCGCGACAATGCCAATGTGCCGCATATTTTCGCGCAGAACGATCTGGATGTATTCTATGGCTTGGGGTTTGCCCATGCGCAGGACCGGTTGTGGCAGATGATCACCATGCGCCGCACGGTTCAGGGCCGCCTGTCCGAAGTGTTCGGCAGCGCGACCATAAACATCGACCGCCTTCTGCGCCGGTTTGACCTCTATACGCTGGCAGTCCGTTCGGTCGACACACTTGATCCAAAAACCCGCGCCGCCCTCGATGCTTACGCCGCAGGGGTGAACGCCCGTCTCAACCAGATCAACAAGGAAGCGTTGGGCCGTGGTGCCCCCGAGATGCTTCTGTTTGACGCCCCTGTAGCACCTTGGCGTCCTGCGGATTCGCTGGCGATGGTAAAATTGATGGCGCTACAGCTTTCCGGCCATCTGGATGCCGAAGTAAAGCGCGCCCGCACGTCACTTGCCTTGCCCGATCAAGAACGCCTGCTGGATATTTTGCCCGATGCGCCAGGCAGTGGCATCGCTGCCTTGCCAGAATACGCGGCCCTCGTGCCGGGTGTGCCGCAGTTCGCCGAAAACACGCCGCTTGATCCTAACCCCCTGTCGCCGTTCAAATCGTTTGATTTGGCGGGCGCTTCAAACGCATGGGCCGCTGCACAGGACCGGTCGGCATCGGGGGGCACTTTGATCGCCAATGATCCCCACCTTGGATTTACCGCGCCGACAATCTGGTATCTCGCCCGGCTTGAACTGCAATCGGGAGGTGTTATCGGTGCCACCATTCCGGGTATTCCGGTGGTGCTGTCCGGACGTTCTGCCGCCCTTGGCTGGGGGCTGACATCGTCCTATGCTGATGACCAAGACGCCTATATCGAAGAGTTGAACCCCGAAAACCCCGAAGAATACCGCACGCCGGACGGGTTCAAACCCTTTGTCAAACGGGCTTCGATCATAACAGTAAAAGACGCGGACCCGATCACCCTGACCCTGCGCTGGACAGATAATGGCCCGGTCCTTCCCGGCAGCCACTACAACCTTGCCGCGATCACACCAGCCGGTCACGTGGCCACATTAAACTGGACAGCGCTCAGCCCCGCCGACACTTCCCTCGCCTCTGCGATGGCCCTGATGGAGGCGAAATCAGTCGAGACGGGCATCGCGGCCGCCGCCGACTACCTTGCGCCGTCGCAGAACCTGACACTGGTGGATCGCGACACGATTGCGATGAAAACCATAGGTGCGCTGCCTGCGCGCGATCCTGCCCACCAAAGCCAAGGCCGTATGCCCACTGCAGGATGGGTCGCTGCCAACCGCTGGAAAGGGCGCCTGCCCTACGGCTCGAACCCCGAATTCGTCGCGCCGCGCGGCGGTATCCTTGGCAACACCAACAACAAGACGCTGGACCGCCCGTTCCCCAACCATGTGTCTTTTGTATGGGGTGATACACAGCGGATTCAACGCTGGCGCAATCTGATGCAACGCCGCCAAGTCCACACCCGCGACAGCTTTATCGAGGCGCAACTGGACACGGTCAGCTTTACCGCCCGCACCTTGCTGCCCCTGATCGGGGCCGAACTGTGGTTCACCGGCGAAGCCACCGCCGAAGGCACGTCCGAGCGTCAACGCGAACGCGCCTTGATCTTGCTGGCGGGCTGGTCGGGCGAGATGAACGAACACCTGCCCGAGCCGCTGATCTATGCAGCGTGGCTGCGGGCCCTGCAAGAACGGTTGATCCAAGACGAGCTTGGCCCGCTGGCGCAGGAATTCGACCACGTCGAACCCTTGTTCATCGAACGGGTGTTCCGCAATGTTGATGGTGCGGGGGTCTGGTGCGATGTCTTGCAATCCGCCCCGGTCGAAACATGCCCGGACATGGCCCGCCTTGCGCTCGATGACGCTTTGATCTGGATAAACGAGACTTGGGGCGGCCAGCTTGAATCCCTGCGGTGGGGCGACGCGCATCAGGCTACCCATGATCACCAGACCTTGGGAGAGGTCCCGATCCTGCGCTATTTCGTCAACATCCGGCAATCGACCTCTGGTGGTGACAACACCCTGCAACGCGGCCGCACCAAAGGTACCGGTCCCGATCCCTTCTTGAATGTTCATGGTGCTGGCTACCGTGGCGTTTATGATTTCGCCGATCCGGATTCATCGGTCTTTGTGACCTCGACCGGACAGTCCGGGCACTTTTTGTCTCGCTATTACGACAACTTGGCCCAGCTATGGCGGCGTGGTGAATACATCCCGATGTCACTAGACGAGGATCTGGCCCGTGCCGCATCGGTCGGTGTGACCAAACTGATACCGGCCCAACCATGAACCGCGTAATCTTGTTCAATAAACCCTTCGGGGTCTTGTCGCAGTTTACGGACAAAGGTTCCGAAGGGTCCCCGCGCCCGACCCTCTCGGCTTATATCGATGAAAAGGGGTTCTACCCCGCTGGCCGCCTTGACCGCGACAGCGAAGGGTTGATGGTGCTGACCGACAATGGTGCCCTTCAAGCCCGCATTTCACACCCGAAATACAAGTTGGCAAAAACCTATTGGGTTCAGGTCGAAGGAATCCCTGACGAGGCCGCATTGAATGCATTGTGCAGTGGCGTGCCACTCAAAGACGGCAAAACAGCCCCGGCGAGGGCCATCCAAATTGATGAACCCGTTGGCCTTTGGGACCGTGATCCGCCCGTGCGCTTTCGCAAATCGGTGCCTGATGCGTGGCTTTCCATCACAATTACAGAAGGCCGCAACCGCCAGGTCCGCCGCATGACGGCTCATGTCGGCCTGCCGACCCTGCGCCTGATCCGCGCCCAAGTCGGCGATTGGCAGCTTAACAACATGCAACCCGGCACTTGGCGATTTTCTTCAGAAACAGGCCGGTAATTTCGATCGGATAAAGATTTGGGGGGCGACCAAGGGACGGGCCCCCAGCCCCCTTATCGCTCTAAGAAAACAACCGCGTGGCCCAAACGCCGACAGTTGCTGATACCCCTGTTAACACCACACCCCATGAAAAATCGGTCGCAACCATCTGCGGCGTCCAATCCTTTAGCGTAGCCAGATTGGTGAATTCATAAGTGCCATACCCCAACGCTCCGATCAGGGCAGCGTTCAGAAATACCCAAACCAAAGTTTTGTCTTGGACCACCGCTGGCCAAGATACGAAGTACAGCAAAACGACGATATAGAAGGCGTAAAAAACCAACGCGGGCGCAAGGCGAAAATTATCCAGCAACAACGGCCCGATATCGCGTGAAAAGGTGGGCTTGATCAAATAATTAAGACCCAGAAAGTCCAATCCCAGAAAAACCGCGAATGTCAGCGCATATAGAATGATCAACGTCATAAACTTCTCCCCGCCGTGATACGTAATACCATATGCGTCTAGATCTGGAAAATTCGAATTTTCTGGCGAGATTTTTTCGAAACGATTTAATATCGGCAGCACCGGTGGATCAAAGTCGTTGAAATTGGTCTTCTTGCTGGGCCGACCAACGCACAGTCAGGTTAAACCCGTCCTCGGTCTGTACTTCGTGCAATACAACCTCTTGGTCGAACAACCATGCGCGTTTTTTACCGTCAGCGAACTTGAGGAACAAATCAGCTTCGCGCACAGCACCTTGCAAGGCCTCGGCGATCACTGCTTGAAATTCGTCCAGACCCTCGCCCGTCAGCGAAGATATCGCCAATACGTTTTCGTCACGTGCAGCGCGGGCACGAACTGCATCGGCGCGGTCCGGGCTGAGCAGGTCAATCTTATTCCAGACTTCAAAACTACGGGTCTCTTTGGGCACACCCAAGGACGTCAGGATATCACGCACATTCTGGGCCTGCTCTTCTGTCTCGGCGTGGGAAATATCGCGCACGTGACAGATGATATCGGCGGCCAAGACCTCTTCGAGGGTCGCACGGAACGCGGCGACCAGTTCAGTCGGCAAGTCCGAGATAAAACCAACTGTGTCGCTTAAAATAATCTCGGGGCCGTCGGGCAGCACAAGGCTGCGCATCGTCGGGTCCAACGTCGCGAAAAGCATATCTTTCGCCATCACATCAGCACCAGTCAACCTATTGAAAAGCGTTGATTTTCCGGCGTTCGTATAACCCACTAACGCCACAATCGGAAATGGCACTTTGGCACGGGCTGCGCGGTGCAAGGCACGGGTTTTAACGACTTTATCCAGCTGGCGGCGCAAGCGAACCAGTTGTTCGTCGATTGCGCGTCTGTCAGATTCAATCTGTGTTTCACCAGGCCCGCCGACAAAACCCAAACCGCCGCGCTGGCGTTCAAGGTGGGTCCATGCCCGCACAAGCCGCGTGCGTTGATAGTTCAGCGCGGCCATTTCGACCTGCAACACACCTTCTCGGGTGGCGGCACGGTCGCTGAAAATTTCTAGGATCAGACCGGTGCGGTCCAGCAGCTTTACGCCCCACTCTTTTTCAAGGTTGCGTTGCTGTACGGGCGTCACATGTCCGTCCACCAAGACCAACTCGACATCGGCGTCCTCCATCCGGCGCTTCAACTCTTCGATCTTGCCAGAACCCAACAGCATACCTGCATTCACAGTGCGCAAGATGACGATCTCTTGGCCTACGACCTCAAGCTGAGGAAGTGCATGGGCCAAAGCAACTGCTTCGGCCAAGGCCGGTTCCGCGATTCGGCGGTTGTTGTCTGTCTTAATGTCGGGGTGCAGCACCCAGGCCCGTGTCATTTTCGGGCCTGCGGTGTCATCAATCTGGAAAGGGGGGCGCGTCAATTCGCGTCTTCACCCTCGTAAAGCGAGATTGGCTGGCTTGGCATTATGGTCGAGATCGCGTGCTTGTACACAAGCTGCGATTGTCCATCCCGGCGTAAAAGCACACAAAAGTTGTCGAACCAGGTGATCACGCCTTGCAGCTTTACACCGTTAATCAAAAAGATTGTTACTGGAACTTTAGTTTTGCGCACATGGTTCAGGAACGCGTCCTGAAGGTTCTGTCTGTCAGACGCCATAATGGTCTCGCCTTTATTCTTGCTGTTGTTCTTGCTGATGTCCGCGGATCGGACCCCCATTTCAAGCGAGTATGTAGATGCCCGTCAGGAGTTTCCACCCCAAATCTAACGCAGCACCGTCAGGGAACCTACAATGCGTGTCACGCACGCCACAGATCAGGGGTCAGCAAGGCGATAATGGCAAGAGTTTCCAATCGTCCCAACACCATCGCGCCAATCAGGATCACTTTTGCCGGGTCGCCCAACTCGATTAGTGCGATCGGCGCATCGGCGGCGAATTCAATCAACGGTCCTGTGGTGGCAAGG
>JAPKCR010000143.1 GCA_026421135.1 Sulfitobacter sp.
ACCCGTCACAAAGGCCCCTTCGATTGCGATCCTTGGGAGCAACGGCGGGGTAGGTGCCAGCATGCTGGCGCAGAACCTGGCCTACTATGCCGCTAGCGCCAAAGGCCCGAACCGCCGTACGGGATTGCTCGATGCGGATTTACAGTTTGGATCGCTGGCGATTGATCTTGACCGTGATGAAACCGTTGGTCTGTTCGACGCATTAAGGGCACCTGATCGGCTGGACAGCACCTATATGAATGCAACGATGGAGCATCTGACAGACCGTCTGTCCCTTTATTCGCAGCAGATTCGGGCAGGGCAGGATGTTCAGGCATATAAAAAAGGGCTGCCATGGTTGTTCCCGCCCTTGCGCGAAGAATTTGAGGTCTTGATTACAGACCTTCCCCGTACCGTTTTGATGCAGCACGCAGATCTGGCCCAACACCTAAGCGTGCTCGTCCTTGTTATCCCGGCCGGGTTTTCAGGTGTGAATGCGGCAAGCCGATTGATTGGTCGGATCACCAGTCATGAACCTGATGTGCAGATTTTGCCGGTCCTGTCAGAGCTGCGCCATGACGCCGGGCTATCGAAAAAAGACATTGAAAAAACAATAGGTCTGCCGATCTTGGAGACGTTGCCGCGCTGTGATGTGGCGATGACCAAGGCGCAGCGGGCGGGACGCCCCTTGATCGAAATGCAGCCGCGGAGTGCCTATGCCAAGGTAGTTCGCGCAATTTGGGATGCTGCCACCGTTCAGCGCAAACAAGAAAGCCGCCGAAAGCCAATTCCTCTGGTTGGCAGAATCTTTAAATGAGCATTCATTTCTCACCATCTAAAGAAAAAGACGAACTTTCCGTCGTTCTGTCGATTGCCAGACAGATTGATGCCGACGGTCTTTCTGCATCCGAGCGTGCGAATGTCGCCGTATCGTATGTTGTCGAGAATACGAAAACAACGTGGACTCTAGCGAAGCAGCGCAAAATGCTTGCAGATGCTACACAGGCTTTGCAGGCGGATATGGGGCAAGTCGCAGACACCCCTGAGCGCCAGAAAAAAATAGTTGAATTCAAGGCGGTTAATCCGGCCCCCGAACCCATGGAACAGGCGATCGAAAAGCCTGTTGTCACGCCTGAGCCTGGAAAGGTTGCAGAACCACCTGCCGAAGAAACATCAAGCGATATGATGAATCTTGCCAACGAGATGGTGCAGGCATTGTCGGAAATCCTTGATTTTTCAGATCTTGTTGGACAGCCCCGCGAAGAGCAGGAAAAACGGATCCATGCGGCTATCCGGGCTCAGTCCGAAGAACGCAAAATGCATCTGAACGGGCGCGAAGTCTCGGCGCTTGTGACGGCTGTATTGGCCGATATGCTTGGGCTTGGCCCACTAGAGGCGTTGTTGGCCGATGACAGCATTACTGACATTATGGTAAACGGACCCAAGCAGGTTTACGTTGAGCGCAAAGGTAAGTTGGAGCTGACTGGCGTACGGTTTCGCGACAATGCGCACGTGTTTGCTGTGGCCAGCCGCATCGTTGCTGCCGTTGGACGACGTATTGATGAGAGCCAGCCAATGGTTGACGCCCGCTTAAAGGACGGCAGCCGTGTCAACGTCGCGGTACCGCCTTTGGCCATTGATGGGCCGACAATTACCATCCGTAAATTCCCCACCAACCCCGTGAAATTGGATGCACTGGTCGATGGCGGGAGCCTGACTTCGCAAATGGCCGCTTTTCTGGGACTTGCTGCATATCTGCGGCTGAATATCTTGGTTTCGGGTGGTACAGGGTCGGGAAAGACCACTTTGATGAACGCGATGTCGCAGTTCATTCCTGCAGGCGAACGAATTGTGACTATCGAAGATGCTGCCGAACTGCGTTTTCAGCAGCCTCATGTTGTGCGCTTTGAAACCCGCCCCCCAAACGTTGAGGGGACAGGGGAAGTTACAATGCGGACACTGGTGCGAAACGCGCTGCGGATGCGCCCCGATCGTATCATCATTGGTGAAGTCCGGGGCGATGAAGTGCTGGATTTGCTACAGGCGATGAACACTGGCCACGACGGGTCAATGAGCACGCTGCACGCAAACTCACCCCGAGAGGCGCTGACGCGTGTGGAAAGCATGGCGGCATTGGCCGGCTTTGCACCCGGTGGCGGTGTTGTTCGCCGACAGTTGACTGATGCCGTACATCTGATTGTTCAGGTATCGCGGATGCGTGATGGCAAGCGCCGGGTGACATCGATATCGGAAATCGCAGGCCTTGCCGGTGATACTGTGACACTACAAGAATTGTTTACGTTTCAAGCGGATCCGAGCAGCACCCGTACCCATGTAAAGGGCGAGTTTGTATACTCCGGATTTCGTCCAAAATTTGCATCGAAAGCGGCAGAATACGGTGTCGCGGAAGATCTTGATGCCCTTTTGGGACTGACCTCATGACATTAACACTGATCCTGACAGCAGCGGCATTTGCCGTTTTTGGCGGTTTGGTGCTGGGACTAATTGTGCGCAGTGATCGTCAACGCCGTCGCCATTTGGCGCGACTGCGGCGCGTCCGGCCTGACACAGCAAAGCCTATGGTCAAGACACAGCGGGCTATTTCCGAAAAGCATAGAAAATTTGGCATTGTTGCGCGCATCGAACAGGAGTTGGCTAAGACCAGCTTGCGCACCAGCGTGAGCGAACTTTTAGTGCAGGTGTTCATAGCTGCTGTTGGCATCTATGGACTTGCCGTGATCCTTGCGCGGGTGCATCCGCTAACAGCCCTGCCTTTCGCAATTCTGGTGCCGGTGGGAACGGCTTTCCTTGTTCTACGCATGGCCAAAAACCGGTATCGCGCCGCGTTTACGGCCGATCTGCCAGAAGCATTGGATGTTTTTGCACGTGGCCTGCGCGCAGGACGTCCGGTATCGGACTCGTTGTCCATCGTTGTGGCTAATGCCAAAGGCCCGATCCAAAGCGAATTTTCGCGATGCCATGATGAAATTTGTATGGGTACGACCTTGCCAGATAGCTTGGCCCGGCTCGAACTGCGCATTCCAACAGCCGAAGTATCGTTCTTTTCCGTGGCCACATCGTTACAGGCTGAGACCGGTGGTAACCTGATTGAAACGATGGAGGGGCTTGCGGATCAGCTTCGCGACCGGCGCAAGTTGCGCAAAAAGGCGCGCGCCCTTTCATCCGAGGCGCGTGCAAGTGCGGTAATCCTTGCGCTGCTACCTTTTGCGGTGACATTGGCAATTGCGGTCCTGAACGGCGCATATTTGGAACCGCTTTATGCGGATCCGCGTGGCCAAATGATTTCCCTTATTGCGCTGAGCAGCATTGGCTTGGGCGTATTTATAATGGCACGGATGGGCAAGCTGGATGTCTGAAAGCGTGCTTCAACCCATATTCTGGCTTGCTCTTGGGGGCATTGTTCTCACGATGTTCGGCTGCGCGGCACTATTGCAGTTCGAACGCCAGCGTAACCTGATTGCAACCCGACTGATCCGCGCCATTGGCACCGGTCCTGCGCGTGGCACTGCAAACGAAACACGTCAGAGCGGAAGCCTGGCCCATGCGGGTAAACAACTGCGCCGGGTCGTTGCACGAATTGGCGAACGTCTGTCTGTGATATTGGGTGGAGAAGCGCGGGATACGGCGGCTGATCTGTCGTCCGCAGGGTTTCGCAGCCGTGATGCACTGCTGATTTATGCATTTATGAAAACGGTTCTACCGCTGGCAGCGATTATTCTGGGATTGACTTGGGTCTTTGTCACCAGGGAATTCGGATGGGACATGATGATGCCCGTTGCCATAGTCATCGCGACGGCATTAGGCATGTCCAAAGGGATCGACACGGTGGTTAGCCATCTCCGCTCGACCCGTCTTGCTCGTATCCGCCGTGGTTTTCCCGATATGCTCGAGCTGTTGGTGATTTCCTCCGAGGCGGGGCTAGGTCCGCAGCCCGCGATGCAAAGGGTGGCTGTCGAATTGGCATCGACTAGTTCCGAACTAGCGCAGGAAATCCTGCAAATGGTGTCGGAAATGCGCATGACCAATGACCGTCGTGGCGCATATGACAAGCTGAATATCCGCGTGCCGCTGCCCGAAATTGGTGTGTTTACGCAAACGTTGGACCAGTCCGACACCTATGGCACGCCGTTTTCCCGTGCCATGCGTACCCTTATAAACGAACAACGCGCCAACCGTATGATGGCGCTTGAGGAAAAGGCGGCACGTTTGCCCGTCATTATGACGCTGCCGCTGATATTTTGCATTATGCCTGCCGTTTTCGTCGTGCTGATCGGGCCTGCTGTTCTTAGCGTTTTTGACAATATTATCTCCGGAGGATGACCAGAATGCACCGTTCCACACATCGTTCCATGGCCCGTTTCTGGCGAGATCAATCCGGAGTTGTCGCGATTGAATTTGTCTTGATCGCACCGCTATTGTTTGCGTTGCTTTTAGGCATCATTTCGATCGGTTATTTCATGGGGATCACCCATTCGGTGCATCAGCTTGCCGCAAGCGCGGCGCGGGCATCGGTCACCGGATTGGATCAGGACGAACGCGCAAGTTTGACGAATACATATCTATCCGAAGCGGGCACCCGTTATCCTTTGCTGCAACAGACGTCCCTGACGCCACTGGTGACATTCGACAACTCAAGCCCCGAAGGCATCACAGTCGAGGTGACATATTCTGTCGAAGGTTCGCTTCTTGACCTGGCCAATGGGTTTTTAGGTCTGGGTATCACTGACATTAAAGGGAGCGCGTACCTTGCGTACTGATCCTTTCGCTGATTTTGCAAAGGCCGAAGATGGCGCTGTCGCGATTATCGTTTCGCTGATGCTGACTATGCTTATCGGATTTGTTGCTTTGGGTGTCGACGTCGCATCTCTTTATCGGGACCGCGCGCATTTGCAGGCTGTCGGCGATCTGACAGCGGTCAGCGCTATGGGCAACCGGGACGACGCGCGCGGGCGCGCGGACTACGCCGTGTCGCGAAATGGCGGGGCTGCTGACGCGATTGATGTGTTTGAAACAGGCCGTTTTTTGCGGAATCCAGCAATTGCGCCCCAAGACCGCTTTACCGCGTTGCCGCAGGGCAATGCAGCCGTGAACGCCGTGCGTGTTGTCCTAAAGGATGAAGGTGCTTTGCATTTTGCCCGCATCTTTAGGGAGGAAGATTTTGTGATGCTGAACCGCACCGCGCTTGCGACACGCACGGCCGCGGTCAGTTTTTCGCTCGACAGCCATCTGGTGCGGCTGGACGCGTCTGTTTTAAATGAAACGTTGATGACTGAATTCGGCACGTCGGCCCAAATCAATATTGGTGACATCGGCGTATTGGCGGGAACATCTATTAATCTCGGTGCGCTGCTGGAAAACCTTGGCGAACTAGCGGGCGTAGATATGCGCAACCCTGCCGAAGTTCTTAATGCAACCACATCGACCAGTGATCTTATCGCTGCGCTTCAGACTGTATTGCCATCCAATCTGTCTGGGGCGTTAAACGGATTGGCCGTCGCGGTAGGCGGGGCGCAGTTTACCGTATCGTCGCTGATTGGTGGAATTGACACGGATCTTGGTCTGACTGTTTCTGATTTTCTGTCCGACACCGATATTTCAGCCCTTGATGTGATCTATGCTCTTGTGGACGGGGAGCCCGCAGCCCTCGATGCCAATATCAACGTTGCAGGTATTCTGACTGCGCAAACAAATCTGATCGCGAAAGAACCCGCTGCACAATCCGGTTGGCTTGGCTTTGGCGAGGAGGGTGCCCAATTGCACCGCACCACCATGCAGTTGAAAACCGAAGTGACGGCTGAGCCGGATTTATTGCTAAACCTTGGTACCGGTGTGCAAGTGACAAAAATCACTTTGCCCGTCTACGCTGAACTGGCAGGTGCAACCGCTTCGCTGGAAAAAATTGGGTGCGGCGGCTCAACCGATGACGTGGCTGCGCGGTTTTCGACCACTGCAACCCCGTTGCACCCCAGCAATGGAACATCGGTCGCCGCTCTCTACTTGGGAGAGTTGTCGGGCACCGCAAGCCCGGTAAACCCTGCTGATCTGGAATTTGCTGACCTTCTGGAGATCACAATCGTCATTGATCTGCCAATCTTACCAGACATTGTCATACCCGGTTTGACCATCCAAGCGCGGTCCTATGTTGGCTTGGGGACAACCAACAGTGAACAGATTACATTTACGCGAGGTGACGTTCAGGACGGCAACACAAGCAAAAGTTTTGGATCGGGCAACCTGTTGTCGTCTGGGGTATCTAGCCTGCTGTCCACCGAAAATACTGAATTCCGGTTGAAGCCTGATCAGCAGGGGCTAATAACGAGCCTAGCAGGGCCGATATTGGCGGGCATGTTGGACGCATTGCCGGCGAGATTGGCGTCAGAGTTGGTTGGCCCGCTGGACGCAGTGTTGGAT
>JAPKCR010000779.1 GCA_026421135.1 Sulfitobacter sp.
GGTGCTCAATACTGCCTAAAGTTGCATTGCCATTTATCGAAATCCACACTGAAACAATGTTTTGCGGAATGAAAAACGGTGAGGAAGCGCTGCTTTTCCGGCCCGCAGGTATCTATGACAATGGCGAACAACCAACCTTCTTTGATCATCAGGTCGCGCGCATTCATGCTAGGCCGTTTATCAGTAAGGTATCCCTTGTGAACTGTCGCAAGGGGCGGCCTTTCTGCATCCCGAACGCCAGTCGTCTGAATAAGAATGTTGAGAAAACTTTCGCAACTGGCCGAGAGCAGATGCGGATTTGAGAGCCCGATTGCCGAACGTCTGCCGCGCGGGCGCAGGCGAGGGGGTTTGGACCTAATCGGGAATACCAGCTTCCCGGCAGCTGTTAATCACCATCTCAAGTGACATTTTGTTTCGGATTGGAAGCACACGACTGTAGCTCGAAGCCGTCGTGTTTGGATAAGCGTCCAGCAGTTGCCGCGCGGTTCGCTTTGCGTCTTCTGGCCTGCCAAGGGCTGTGTAAATGGAGATTAGTACCCAGTAGGTCGAGTCCACCGTCGCGTTCAGCGCAAGAGACCTCTCTGCAAGTTCCAGCGCTGTGTCGAAATGATCCGAAAACAGGTGGCCAGCAGCGGCAACAAGCAGATAGCTGAAAAAACTTGGATCCTGCGGCCCAAGAGCCATGGCGCGTTCCAATAGAATCAGCCCCGCTTTAGCGTCATCGCCAAACACCAACGCGCAGCCCGCCATAGAATTCACAAATCCTGACCCGGGGTTGAGGGCAATTGCCCGCCTCACGGCGTCCAGACCCGCAAGGTAGTCGGCGCGCAGCATGACAAGGGTAAACCCTCCCAACACCACAGCTTGGGCGTCATCGCTGCCCACCGCCAGCACCCGGCGTGCGAATGATATGGCCAGGTTCAAGTCGTCGTCGCTGAAATCATCCCATGGGCGCGTAATCCGCTGAACCAGACACCAGCTCGCATGCCCCAACGCGGGCGCATAGTCTGGATCAAGGTCGATGGCCTTCATCAAAAAGCCCAACGCATTCAAGTTGCTTTCGGGACGGATTGCATAGATGTGCGGCAGCGCATGGAGAAACAGATCGTATGCTCCCATATGCTCCGGGCGCTTTCTTCTTGCCCGCTCGATTTCTGCCTTGCGCACCGTGGGCTCAATCGCCCCGACCACACTTGCCGTAATCTGATCCTGAAGATCAAAAACGTTTTCAAGGCGTCCATCATACCTGTCGGCCCAAAGATGGCTTCCGGAGGCGGCGTTGATCAGCTGACCAGTGATACGTACCCGGTCGCCAGCCTTGCGCACACTGCCTTCCAGAACGTATCGCACGCCAAGCTCGCGCCCTACCTGCAGAATATCGACCGCACGCCCCTTGTAGACAAAGCTTGAGTTGCGCGCGATCACGAAAAGCTGCTCGAATTTGGACAGTGCCGTGATAATGTCTTCTGCCATGCCATCGGCGAAATAATCCTGTTCAGAATCACCCGACATGTTTGTGAATGGCAGCACTGCAATAGAAGGCCTATCTGGAGAAGCTGTAACTGCCGATAGACCGGGCTCAGGGCCAGCCGAACCGTTGGGTGTTCCAATATGCAATGCATACACCTTCATCGGCTCTGCAATGTTCTTAAGCAATTGCTCGCCCATGTCGGTGACCGGCATGTCGAGCCGCGTTCTCACCTGTCGATAGGCGTCATCGGAAATGCAAATCTCGCCTGCTTGGGCAAGTCCTTCAAGACGCGCGGCGACGTTGACACCATCACCCATCAAATCGCCGTCATCTTCC
>JAPKCR010000144.1 GCA_026421135.1 Sulfitobacter sp.
GAGGATCTGGCCTTTCGCGTTTTGAACCCCGAGGGGCGGCAGTCTATCATCCGACGCTTTATTACGTTGCAGCGCGAAACTGGTGATGTGATCCAGCGAATTACTGGCGATATGCGCCAAGAGCTTGAGAAGGCAGGGATCGAGGCCGAAGTCTTTGGGCGCGCCAAAAAGCCGTATTCGATCTGGCGCAAAATGCAGGAAAAAGACCAGTCGTTTTCGCGGCTGTCCGACATCTATGGTTTCCGCGTTAT
Organism: Sulfitobacter sp.; assembly: GCA_026421135.1. Lineage (GTDB taxonomy): Bacteria > Pseudomonadota > Alphaproteobacteria > Rhodobacterales > Rhodobacteraceae > Sulfitobacter. The sequence goes on from JAPKCR010000144.1 coordinate 252, forward strand.
CACCACTTCTGATGATGAATGTTATCGGGCACTTGGTGTCATCCATCGACGGTGGCGGGCGGTGCCGGGCCGGTTCAAGGACTACATCAGCCAACCCAAAACCAACGGCTACCGGTCTATCCATGCCACGGTTTCGGGGCGTGACGGCAAGCGGGTCGAGGTTCAGATCAGAACACGCCAGATGCATGACGTGGCCGAAACCGGCGTGGCCGCACATTGGTCGTATCGTGATGGTGTGCGGTCGCGTAACCCCTTTGCGGTTGATCCGGTAAAATGGGTTGCCCAGCTGACAGAACAGTTGGATTCCGAGGAAGATCACGAGGATTTTCTCGAAGCCGTCAAGCTTGAGATGTATGCGGATCAGGTGTTCTGTTTCACGCCCAAGGGCGAGGTGGTCAAACTGCCCCGTGGTGCCACCCCGATTGATTTCGCCTATGCGATCCACACGCGGATCGGGTCGGCCTGCGTTGGTGCCAAGATTGATGGAATGCGGGTACCTTTGTGGACGCGCGTGAAAAACGGCCAATCCATCGAAATTATTACCGCCCAGGGTCAAACCCCACAGGTAACATGGCTGGATATCGCGACGACCGGTAAAGCCAAGACTGCGATCAGGCGGTCCCTGCGCGAGGTCGACCGCGCGCGTTTTGTCAGCCTTGGCCGGGAACTGGCACGCTCTGCCTTTGAGCATATCGGCAAACAGGCGACAGAAAAAGTGCTACGCACTGCGGCGCGCAACCTTCGGCTATCGAACCCTGAGGAATTGCTGGCCCAGCTTGGATCGGCGCATTTAACCGGGGGCGAGATCGTGCAGGCGGTCTATCCCCATCTGCAACCAAAACCGGGCGAGCAGGTGGACCAGAAGCGCGCGGTTGTTGGCCTGCAGCCTGAGCAATCCTATGACCGGGCACCATGTTGTCAGCCGCTGCCAGGGGAACGCATTGTTGGCATCACCTATCGGGGCAAGGGCGTCACGATACACTCGATTGATTGCGAACGTTTGTCCGCTTATGAACACCAGCCGGATCGTTGGTTGGACTTGCGCTGGCATGATGGCCCCCATCCTGCGGCCTATGGTGCGACGCTGGATTTAACGATTGGAAACGGTGCTGGGGTTCTGGGTCGGATCTGCACCTTGATTGGTCAATCGGGTGCAAATATCTCGAATCTAGAATTTTTGGACCGCAAGCCTGACTTTTACCGGTTGTTGATCTACGTAGAGCTGCGAGACATTGCACATCTGCATTCGTTGATGCCGACCTTAGAAGCTGAAAGCGAAGTGGCCGAGATCAGCAGATATAGAGATATGAAAGCGCTGAAAGCCAACGACAAAGGCGCCTGAGCGTGCACCGAGTGCCAGACCCAAGGACGATAGATTGATCTTTAAACGCCGCGATCCAAAACCAGCACTGCGCGCCATGGCAGAGTTCATGTGGCCGCGTGGTGGATGGGCGCGCGCGTTTCATTACGTCAAGCATCGGATGCGGCGGCTGCCAGACACACCGGAACGCATTGCGCGGGGCATCTGGGCGGGTGTTTTCACCACATTCACGCCTTTCTACGGTATGCATTTTATCGTGGCCGCGCTGATATCGCGCGTCATGCATGGTAATTTGCTGGCCGCCCTGATGGGCACATTCTTCGGTAATCCGCTAACCTATGTGCCGATCGGTCTGTCGTCATTGTCGATGGGGCATTGGATTTTGGGCTCTCAGATGATGGAAGAAGAGCATCGGTCATTCGGAGGGAAATTCATTGATGCGGGCCATGATCTGTATGGCAATGTGCTGGCGATTTTCACCAGCCGCACGATGGATTGGTCGGGGCTGACGATATTCTGGCATCAGGTGTTCTATCCTTATCTGATCGGGGGCATTTTACCCGGTATTATCTGTGCGACCATCGCATACTATTTATCAGTGCCGTTGCTACGGGCCTATCAGAAGCGCCGCAAAGGCGTGATCAAAGCCAAGTTCGAGGCGCTCAAGAAAAAAGCGGCGGCTAAAGCCGAAGCGAAACGTGTTGCAGAGCAGGCGGCTCAGAAGGGAAAAGATCATGGCAGTGCAAGATAAGTTGAGACTTGGGGTCAATATTGACCATGTCGCCACGGTTAGAAACGCACGCGGCGGGGCTTATCCTGATCCATTGCGTGCCGCACGCGCGGCCCAGGAAGCAGGCGCAGACGGTATTACCGCGCATCTGCGCGAAGACCGTCGCCACATTACCGATGCTGACATCGAAGGCTTGCAAGAGATCCTGACCGTTCCGCTGAATTTCGAAATGGCAGCCACCGATGAAATGCAGACAATCGCATTGCGCCACAAGCCACACGCAGTTTGCATCGTGCCCGAAAAGCGCGAAGAGCGGACCACTGAAGGCGGGCTGGAAGTCGCGCGCGAAGAAAACCGGTTGGCGCATTTTATCGCCCCGCTGCGCGAGGCAGGCTGTCGCGTCAGCATTTTTATCGCCGCCGACCAACGCCAAATCGAAGCAGCGAACCGCATCGGTGCCGAAGTGATCGAATTGCACACCGGTGCCTATTGCGATGCATTTGCCGACGGCAATTGGGCGACCGCGCAAAAGGAACTGCAAAAGCTAGAGGCAATGGCGAAGTTTGGTCATGATCTGGGACTTGAGGTTCATGCAGGCCACGGATTGACCTATGATACGGTGTCACCCGTTGCTGCCTTCCCCGAGGTTCAAGAACTCAACATCGGTCACTTCCTAATTGGAGAGGCGATCTTTCTTGGGCTTGGGCCTGCCATTGCAGAAATGCGGCGTCTTATGGACGATGCACGAGAAGGGTAAAGCTGCGGTATGATCCTTGGTATCGGCACAGATCTAGCGAACATTGAACGTATTCAAGGGACGCTGGACCGTTTCGGTGATCGTTTTCGCAACCGTGTTTTCACACCAGTTGAACAGCAAAAGGCAGAGCGTCGCCGTGATGTTGCGGGGACCTATGCAAAACGTTGGGCGGCGAAAGAAGCGTGTTCCAAAGCGCTTGGCACCGGGCTGCGGATGGGGATCGCCTGGAAGGACATGGCCGTAAGCAACCTGCGTACCGGTCAACCGGTGATGGAGGTAACAGGCTGGGCCGCTGAACGTTTGGCAGAAATGACCCCCGCAGGTCACGAGGCGATCATTCACGTTACATTGACCGATGATCACCCTTGGGCGCAGGCATTTGTCGTGATTGAAGCGCGGCCTATCACGTGATCTCGGGCTGAACCCTGACAACGCCCGGATCAGTCGGGCTGGCGCGTGTTGCATCGCTTGACTTGGGGCTGTCCTGCCCGCATGTAACCCCAAACGGATTATCAGGAGCGCCATAATGGCTGCGAAAGAAAAAACCGACAATGCTTTTGTCGAAACCATCAAAACAATCGTCTATGCGCTGTTGATTGCCGGGGTGTTTCGCACCTTGTTTTTCCAGCCATTCTGGATCCCGTCAGGGTCAATGAAAGAGACGCTTTTGATTGGTGATTTCTTGTTCGTGAACAAGATGGCATACGGCTATTCCTATGCGTCCTGTCCCAGCATCATTGCGCCCCGTTTCGGGATCGAGGTTGATGCAAAAGACATTTGTGGCGTGTTCGATGGCGACAACACCCGTCTGTTCGGATCACAGCCTGATCGCGGTGACGTGGTGGTGTTCCGGCACCCTGTATCAGGTCGCGACTATATAAAACGTTTGATCGGTTTGCCCGGTGACAAAATACAAATTACCAGCGGTGTCATTAGCATCAACGGAACTCCAGTAAAGCTGCGTGATGACGGTGAATTCGAAGAAGCTATGGCGCGTCAGGGACCACAAGGCATGCGGCCCCGCTGCGAAAACGGCGCTGTCGGCGAGGGCGGCATCTGCAACAAATCCCGCCAGATCGAAACCCTGCCGAATGGTGTCGAACATGCTATTTTGAACATCGGCAACCAAGCATCCGATAACACGGGCATCTACACCGTGCCCGAAGGGCATTACTTTTTTATGGGCGACAACCGTGACAACTCGGCTGATAGCCGGTTGGCGCAACAAGCAGGCGGTGTGGGGTTTGTTCCGTTTGAAAACTTGATTGGCCGCGCAGACCGTATCGTGTTCAGCTCGGCCGGACGGTCGATGCTGTTCTTCTGGACATGGCGTGGCGACCGTTTTTTTAAAGCGATCAAGTGAAGTTAAACGCGGATCTCAAGGCCTTTGAGGCACGCATCGGGCACAAATTTGCCAAGCCCGAGTTGCTGAATCGCGCGGTCACCCATGCGTCTATGTCCTCGGCTAACCGGGACGATAACCAACGTCTGGAGTTTTTGGGCGACCGGGTGCTTGGACTGGTGATGGCCGAAGCATTGCTGGAACTGGACCTCCGTGCCACAGAAGGCCAGCTTGCGCCTCGGTTTAACGCATTGGTCCGCAAGGAAACCTGTGCCGAAGTTGCGCGCGAGATCGACATGGGCGCGGTACTCAAGCTGGGGCGTTCCGAAATGCTATCGGGTGGCCGTCGCAAGCAGGCCTTGCTGGGCGATGCAATTGAGGCAATAATCGCAGCTGTATATATGGATGGCGGGTTTGAACCTGCGAAGGCATTGATTCTACGGTTGTGGGGCGATCGGGTCCAGACGGTGAAACAGGATGCCCGCGACGCAAAAACCGCCTTGCAGGAATGGGCTCAAGCCCGAGGATTCCCGCCGCCGTCTTATGTGCAGACCGACCGACAGGGGCCAGATCATGCGCCCGTCTTTACGATATCTGCGCAAGTTGAAAATGGGGCCAATGCGCAAGCGACCGCGCCCTCGAAACGTCAGGCTGAACAGGCCGCCGCCAAAATGCTTTTGACGAAACTGGAGAAGAACTCATGACCACCCGCGCTGGCTTTGTCGCCCTGATCGGTGAGCCCAATGCGGGCAAATCCACCCTGCTCAACCGGATGGTGGGCGCGAAAGTGTCGATTGTAACCCACAAGGTACAGACGACCCGCGCGCGTATTCGCGGGGTCGCGATGGAAGGCGACAGCCAGTTGGTGTTTGTCGACACGCCCGGCCTGTTCCAACCGCGCCGCCGTCTGGACCGCGCAATGGTTGCCGCGGCATGGGGCGGCGCTGCGGATGCTGATATTGTCGTGTTGCTGATCGAGGCGAACCGCGGGCTGACCGAAGGCGTCGAGCGAATTCTGGAAGGTCTTGAGGGGATTGCCGAGGGCCGCAAAGTTGCCTTGGCGATCAACAAGATTGACCGTGTAGACGCACCCGTTCTGCTGGGTCTCAGCAAAGAGATGAATGAACGTTTTCCTTTCGTTGAAACCTTTATGATTTCGGCCGAGCGCGGCCATGGCATTGATGTGCTGCGCAAGTGGCTGGCGGGCGAGGTGCCCGAGGGTCCGTGGCTGTATCCGGAAGATCAAATTGCCGATCTGCCAATGCGCATGATCGCCGCGGAAATGACCCGCGAAAAGCTGACCCTGCGTTTGCACCAAGAATTGCCGTATCAGATGACGGTCGAAACCGAGAATTGGGAAGAACGCAAAGACGGCAGTGCGCGGATTGACCAGCTGATCTATGTCATCCGGGACGGCCATAAGGGCATCGTTTTGGGCAGCAAAGGCGAGACAATCAAATCCGTCAGTAAGGCAGCCCGCGAAGAGTTGGAAGAGTTTCTTGGCCGCAAGGTTCACCTGTTCTTGCAGGTCAAGGTGCGGCCGAACTGGCTGGACGATGCCGAGCGCTATACCGAGATGGGGCTGGAGTTTAAGGACGGCAATGTTTGATTGCTGGTTTAAGCGGCCCTGCGGGGCGGATATTAGTCCGTTGGGAATTGGGGCTGGCGCATGGCGCGGCTGACAGCGCGGTTCTGGGTCGACGCCTATTTGGCACGTCTTCGCGTCTATGATATTCCAGCTTTTGTTGTGGCGCATGGAGATGACACCGGCGGTGTCGTTCTAGTCAAGCTTGCCACGCTTGATGGCAAAGCCGTCCTGTTTCACAAAAGCTTTGATCTTCTGACCGGAGCAAGCGTTTGGGCTGAGTTGTCCAGCGGGGCAGAGGCAGATGTTGATGCGTCGATTGCCAAGCAACGTGGCTTTGACCCCGACCTTTGGGTGATTGAGGTCGAGGATAGGCAAGGGCGTCATTTGCTTTTTGACGAGGGACTTAGCTGATGGAGTG
>JAPKCR010000145.1 GCA_026421135.1 Sulfitobacter sp.
GTTCGCGTCAAAGGCAAATTCGGCCAAGGATGTCAGATCGCGCCCGCCATTATCGCTCAGCATGGCTTCGGTTCGGTCAGACATCCAACGCACCGGACGTCCCAAGGCCCGCGACGCCTGCGCGACCGAGAAATATTCAGGGTATGGAGCTGCTTTCATCCCGAAACCACCACCCGTATCGGGGTTGGTCACCTGCACATGTTCATCATCCAGATCGAATACGCGCGTCAGGTTGTCCTTGTGAACCCAAACCCCTTGAGCGTTGTTGGCCACATGCAATTTGCCATTTGTCCATTCGGCATAGCAGCCGCGTGGCTCCATTGAATTAACAATGATCCGGTTGTCACCCACATCAAGGCTCACGGTTTTGGCTGCCGCATCAAATGCCTTTTGCGTAGCCTCTTCGTCACCCATTCCCCAGTCAAACGCCAGATTATCCGGTGCCTCAGGATGCAAAGCCTCGCCACCACGTTCCAGCGTCATATGCGTTGGCAGGTCGTCGACATCCAGCATGATCAACTCTGCCGCGTCGCGAGCCTGATCCAGCGTATCGGCGATCACTGCCGCCATAGGTTCGCCGACATAGCGAACGCGCCCTTTGGCCAGCAGTGGGCGCAACGGCTTTGCACCGTGCGAACCATCGCGGTTCTTCAAAATCACACCGGTCATGGAAATATCCATCCCCGCAGCTTCTAGATCTTCAATGGTCAGCACCGCGTGCACGCCCTCGGCCTCGCGTGCGTCAGACACATCAAGCGATACGATCACGCCATGCCCCACCGGCGAGCGAAGGAAATACGCGTGTAGTGAGTTTTCAGGCGTAATGTCATCGACATAGCGCCCCTCGCCCGTCAAAAACCGCACGTCTTCAACCCGTTTGACTGGCTGGCTTTTTCCGAACTTATCCATCTGCACGCATCCTTTGGAGATCCTTCAACTGTTGGCGCAGACAGTAGTCCCGAAAAACGCGATGTCCAGACGCCCTTGGGTGAAACCCCACGTCGTCCCTACCCCCAAGTTTTCCGCCCGCCAGCCTTCCCCTTTGCGCCTTGCTCCGCTAGATCATCACCAAGTTTAAAGAAGGACGCTGATCATGGCACTCGATAAGAATTTTGACGCCGCCAAAGCCGAAACCCGTTTGTACGACGCATGGGAGGCCTCAGGTGCCTTCAAGGCTGGTGCAAACGCGTCACGCCCCGAGACCTTTTCGGTCATGATCCCACCGCCCAACGTGACAGGATCGCTGCACATGGGCCACGCGTTCAACAACACGCTTCAGGATATTCTGGTGCGCTGGCACCGCATGCGTGGCTTTGACACACTATGGCAGCCCGGTCAGGACCACGCAGGCATCGCCACGCAAATGGTCGTAGAGCGCGAGCTGGCCAAAGACGGCAAGCGCCGGACCGATTTCAGCCGGGAAGAATTCGTCAGTAAGGTCTGGGAGCAAAAGCAAAAATCAGGCGGTACCATCATCGGTCAGCTTAAGCGTCTCGGTGCATCGCTGGACTGGTCCCGCAACGCATTTACCATGTCCGGCGCACCGGGGGCCCCAGCTGGTGAAGAGGGCAACTTCCACGATGCCGTGATCGAAGTCTTTGTCGAGATGTACAACAAGGGTCTGATCTATCGCGGCAAACGTCTGGTAAACTGGGATCCGCATTTTGAGACCGCGATTTCCGATCTCGAGGTTGAGTCAACCGAGGTCGACGGCCACATGTGGCACTTCAAATACCCGCTGGCCGATGGCGCGACATATACCTACGTCGAAAAAGACGAAGACGGTAACGTGACCCTGACCGAAGAACGCGACTATATCGCCATCGCCACGACCCGGCCTGAAACCATGCTGGGCGACGGTGCCGTCGCAGTTCATCCATCAGATGAACGTTACGCGCCAATTATCGGAAAACTATGCGAAATTCCTGTTGGCCCAAAAGAGCATCGCCGGATGATCCCGATCATCACTGACGAATACCCCGACAAAAACTTTGGCTCTGGCGCGGTCAAGATCACCGGTGCGCATGATTTCAACGACTACGGCGTGGCCAAACGCAACAACATCCCGCTCTATGCGCTGATGGACACGCGCGGTGCCATGCGCGCAGATGGCCTGCCTTATGATCAGGCCGCGGCTCGCGCCCAAGCAATCGCCAACGGCACCGAAGATGCGCCTGTTGACGCGACCGAAATAAATCTTGTGCCTGATGCCTATCGCGGCCTCGACCGCTTTGAAGCACGCAAAAGGGTCATTGACGAAATCACCGTCGAAGGCCTGGCCGTTATGGTATCCGTCCCGGTGATTGACGACGAAGACGGGCAGGAAAGCGCAAAACTGGTACCGTTTGTCGAAAACAAAAAGATCATGCAGCCCTTTGGCGACCGCTCCAAGGTTGTGATCGAACCAATGCTCACCGACCAATGGTTCGTTGAGACCTCAAAAATCGTCCAACCCGCCATCGACGCCGTGCGCAATGGCGACGTACAAATCCTGCCCGAGCAGGACAAAAAGGTGTATTTCCACTGGCTCGAAAATATCGAACCATGGTGCATTTCGCGCCAGCTGTGGTGGGGCCACCAAATCCCGGTTTGGTTCGATGACGAAGGCAATGAATACTGCGCCGCAACTGAGGCCGAAGCCCAAGCAATGGCCCCCGGAAAAACGCTCAAGCGCGATCCCGATGTTCTGGATACATGGTTCTCCTCTGGACTCTGGCCCATCGGCACCCTTGGCTGGCCGGAACAGACGGATGAGCTGGCAAAATACTTCCCAACCTCTGTGCTGATCACAGGTTTTGACATCATCTTTTTCTGGGTCGCCCGGATGATGATGATGCAATACGCCGTAGTTGGTCAAAAGCCGTTCGATACCGTCTATGTCCACGCGCTGGTGCGCGACGAGAAGGGCAAGAAGATGTCAAAGTCATTGGGCAACGTGCTTGATCCGCTCGACCTGATCGATGAGTTCGGCGCAGACGCTGTGCGCTTTACCTTGACGGCGATGGCCGCGATGGGGCGCGACCTGAAACTGTCCACCGCCCGCATCGCTGGCTACCGGAACTTTGGCACCAAACTCTGGAACGCGCATCGCTTTGCGGAAATGAATGGCGTGTTCGAAGATAACGTTCCTTCGGTGACTTACACCAGCCACGCGGATGTGGACCACACGCTGAACAAATGGATTATCGGAGAAACAGCACGCGTCCGTGAAGAAGTTGACGCAGCGCTGGAAAACTATCGCTTCAATGATGCTGCAAACGCGCTTTATGCGTTCGTCTGGGGCAAAGTCTGTGACTGGTACGTCGAGCTGTCCAAACCCCTGCTGCAAGACGACGCGGCTGAGGCCGCTGAAACGCGCCAGACCTTGAAATGGGTTTTGGATCAATGCCTTGTGCTTCTTCACCCGATCATGCCCTACATCACCGAAGAACTGTGGCAGACCACGGACGAGCGGTCAAAAATGCTGATCCACGGTGATTGGCCGACCTATACCACATCCGATATGCTTGACGCTGATGCGGATCGTGAACTGAACTGGGTCATCGGGCTTATCGAATCCATCCGCTCGGCGCGCGCGCAAATGCACGTCCCTGCGGGTCTGAAAGTGCCAATGCTTTGCACCGAAATGGACGCCGCCGGTCAGGCCGCATGGGACCGTAACGAGGCGATGATCAAACGCCTCGCCCGTGTCGAAAGCCTTGATCGCGCCGACGCGTTTCCAAAAGGCACCGTTTCAATCGCCGCGCCCGGCGCGACCTTTGGCCTGCCTTTGGCTGGACTAATAGACATCGACGCTGAAAAATCACGCCTGCAAAAGTCACTGGATAAACTGGGCAAAGAAATCGGTGGTCTAAAGGGACGTCTGAACAACCCCAAATTCGCCGCCTCTGCCCCTGCGGAAGTCGTTGCCGAAGCCCAAAGCAATCTGGACGCGCGTCAGGAAGAAGCAGACCAGCTTCAGGCCGCTTTGGATCGTCTGGCAGAACTGGGATAAGCAAAGGTCTTTGTTCCAAATGGGACTCTCGGGTCGCGGTCCTAACTGGGAAGCAAAGATAGTCCATTCGGAGAGCCCCGCCTGTTTACTCAGGCGGGGCTGACCTATTCCGGTCGTTGAAGTGATCAGTCTTTGAATACAGCCGGGCGCTTGCCGAATTCGGCAGCAATTACTTCCATCTGGTGAGGGCGGCCCAGCAACTCGGCCTGCTCGCGCGATTCCTCTAGCAGCACCTCGTCGGCACCGTTCGTCTCGGCAAAAGCGGCCAGGCGTTTCGCGGCTTTGATGGCGCTTGGGCTTTTGCCCGCGATCGTGGCGGCAAGTTCCATGGCGGCGGCCAGCGGGTCATCCGCAAGCTGTGTGACCAGCCCCCACCGTTCGGCCTGCGTCGCGTCAATTGGCTGTGCCGTATATGTCATCAACCGCAATACATCGCCGCGCACCAGTTTGGGCAGCAAAACCATTCCGCCCATATCTGGCACGATGCCCCATTTCATTTCCATCACAGCCATCTCAACGTCGGGTGCAGCAATGCGGATGTCGGCCCCAAGAGCAAGCTGCAAGCCTGCGCCATAGACCTTGCCATGCAGCGCTGCGATTACTGGAATACCAACCCTGGTCCAGATCATCGGGACCTCTTGCCACTGGTTGGTGGTTCCATCCCCGTGGGTGCGCGGCATCATCTTTTCGGACGGATCACCCCCGGCCAAGGCCCCCATCGCGCTGATATCGATACCGGCACAAAAGGCCTTACCCTCGCCCGAGAGCACAACAACCCGCGCATCGGACGCAGCAACTTCGTTCCCTGCGGCGATGATCGCATCGATCATTTCTTGATCGACGGCATTCATCTTGTCTGCGCGGGTTAGGTGCACATGGGCAATGTGGTCTTTATAGGTGATCGTTACGCGGGCCATAGTATTCTCCAGTGTTTTGCAACATCTGGACCTATATCAACGGCCATGCAAAGCAAAACGCTACGGCACCCAGCGTTCAACCGCCCGCATCATGCCAAGTGATTTGTCGTAGACCAATGTCAGAATGCGACGTCCGCCCAACTTTGCCCCGGCGAACGGCACCGCCCGTATTGCACTGGCTGCCAGTGCTGTCGCGACAAAACCGCGACGGGTGATTTGGGGCATGATCCGGCCTCCAATTGCGAATGGTTATTATCTAGAGTTACTTGGCCCTTCTTTCAATGCTTGCCCAAGCCAATAGGGATGCAGTAATCGGGTGGCATGACACATGTTCGCCTCACCCCGCTCGCCCAATCCCTTCCGTCCACCGTGCCGTTTGTGGGCCCTGAAACCCAAGAACGCGCTGCCGGAAGGGCATTTGTCGCAAGGCTGGGGGCGAATGAAAACGTTTTCGGCCCCTCGCCTCGCGCGGTTGAGGCAATGGCCGCGACCCAGCAATGGATGTACGGCGATCCAGAAAGCTTTGATTTGCGTCAGGCGCTGGCTGCCCATCATGGCGTGACGCCCGACCATATAATCGTGGGCGAAGGCATTGACGGCTTGTTGGGCTATCTAGTGCGATTGATGGTCGCGCAAGGCGATGCCGTGGTCACCTCTGACGGGGCCTACCCGACGTTCAATTACCATGTGGCCGGATTTGGCGGCAAACTGCACAAGGTGCCATACCTTGGCGACCACGAGGACCCAGCGGCGCTGTTCGCCAAAGCGGCCGAAGTCGATGCTAAGCTGGTGTATCTCGCGAACCCCGACAATCCGATGGGCAGTTGGCATTCCGGCGCTGATCTGGTCGACGCGATAGGCAATCTGCCCAAAGGCTGCCTGCTGGTATTGGACGAGGCATATATTGACTGCGCGCCGGAAGGCACTGCACCGGTGCTGGATGCAGACGACCCGCGTTTGATCCGAATGCGGACGTTTTCCAAGGCGCATGGGCTGGCAGGCGCGCGCGTCGGCTATGCGTTAGCCGCCCCTGATCTGGTCACGGCCTTTGGCAAGGTGCGCAATCACTTTGGCATGAACCGCGCCGCCCAAGCGGGCGCGCTGGCGGCTTTAGAGGATGCTGATTGGCTGCAATATGTACAAACGCAGATAGCGACTTCCCGCGACCGGATCGCCAAGATCGCACGCGAAAATGGCCTGACGCCGCTGCCCTCTGCTGCGAACTTTGTGGCGATTGACTGCGGCCGCGACGGGGTATTTGCCAAATCTGTCCTTGATGGGTTGGTCGCGCGGGGCATCTTTGTACGCATGCCTTTTGCCGCCCCGCAAAACCGGTGCATCCGCGTCAGTTGTGGCACGGCTGAAAATCTGGACGCGTTTGCGGCGGCTCTGCCCCTTGCCTTGGCTGACGCAGAAAGCGCCTGAACTGTATCTTGCCTACTGATCGAACGGTTCGGGGCGCGGCGTGCCTAGAGCCCGCCGATCACCTT
>JAPKCR010000146.1 GCA_026421135.1 Sulfitobacter sp.
GACAGCACTGATTTCGGCAGCGCGCAAATTTGCAATTGTGTCGCGGTAGCTGTCAGCCCAAGCGGCATCTTGATAGTCCGTCAGAAACGATGCCCGGCTGTCGATCATCTGATCGAGCGTCTGGACGGCGCTTACCGGAAGGTTCGCGACCGCCTCAACCCCGGTGCGGTCTTGGACCACCAACCGCCCCCAGCTAAAGGCGCGCTTGTTCTGGTCAGGTTTGACGCCGTTCAACTCAATCGCCTTCATCAGCGCGGCAAGCGACAGCGGTACTAGCCCTGCCTGCCAAGCAGCGCCCAGCATCATGACGTTGGCAAATACCGTGTCGCCCAGCAATGCTTCGGACAGGGCATTGGCATCCAGTGTGTGTAACTGCGCAGCATCAACGCCTTTAGATATCGCATCAAGCCGAGTGTCTTTATTCAGATCGGCATCGCGGTTCTGCACCAGATCGCCAGTTGGCATCACGGCGGTATTGAGCACTGCGCGCGTGCCCCGGTGATAGGTTGTGGATGCTTTGGGAGACGAGCTGACCACGATATCGCACCCGATCAATGCATGGGCAGAGCCGGGTTCGACCCGAACCTGATTGACCTGCTCTGGTGATTTGGCCATGCGGATATAGCTGATTACCGGGCCAAATTTCTGGGCAAACCCCATGAAGTCAAGGACAGAGGCACCTATGCCTTCAAGGTTGGCACCCATGGCCACCAACTGCCCGACAGTCACAACCCCAGTGCCGCCGACGCCCGTCACAACGATGTCCCAAGGCGTTGACAAGTCGGGCTGGATCGGGTCGCCAAGGGTCTTGAACATGCGGTCGAAAGCCGCTGTGCCGCTCGCCTCGCCGCGTCTAAGGGTGCCGCCCTCGACGGTGACAAAGCTGGGGCAAAAACCGTTGATGCAGGTAAAATCCTTGTTGCAGGTGTTCAGGTTTATTTTGCGCTTGCGGCCAAATTCGGTCTCTAGGGGCTCTACGCTTAGGCAATTGGATTCGACAGAACAATCACCGCATCCCTCGCAAACCAAGGGGTTGATGACGGCGAATTTCTTGGGGTCTTCCATCTGGCCACGCTTGCGCAGGCGCCGTTTCTCCGTTGCACAGGTCTGCTGATAGATCAAAACAGTGGTGCCAGGGATTTCGCGTAGGTCGCGCTGCAGGCGGTCCATTTCGCGACGGTGATGTACGGTGACGGCACGCGGCAAACCCGAGCGGCGAAACTGTTCTGGCTGATCGGACACCACCAGTACCTTTTTCGCGCCTTCGGCCAGCACGCAGGTGGCGATCGCCTCGACCGAGATCGGCCCATCCACCGCTTGACCGCCGGTCATAGCGACGGCGTCATTGAACAAGATTTTGAACGTAATATTGGTGCCCGCAGCGATGGCTTGGCGGATGGCCAGTGACCCCGAATGGTAATACGTGCCCTCACCAAGATTTTGAAAAATGTGACGGTTGCCATTGAACTGTGATCGGGCGACCCAATTCACGCCTTCGCCACCCATCTGGATCAAGGAAGTTGTATTCCGCCCCATCCAGCTTGCCATAAAATGGCATCCAATGCCTGCAAGCGCTTGGCTGCCGTCGGGTACTTTGGTCGAGGTGTTGTGCGGACAGCCCGAGCAGAAATAGGGCGTCCGGGTTGCACCGGGAATCTGGATCGGGTGGGGCGTGGGGATCACTTTGTCGGCGACAGTTTTCAGGTCAAGGTCAGGAAAATTGCGCTCTAGCCGCTGGGCGATGTGACGGGCCAGCATTACCGGGCCCAACTCCTTCGTCCACGGGATCAGCCGGTTGCCGTCTTCGTCGCGTTTGCCGACCATACGGCGGGGTTTGCGGCCTGGGAAGTCATAGAAATGCTCCTTCAACTGGCTTTCAACGATACCGCGCTTTTCTTCAATGACCAGCAGTTCGTCTTTGTCTTTTGCAAATTCCAGCGCGCCTTCGTGCTCTAGCGGCCAGACCATGCCGACCTTGTAGATGTCGATCCCAAGGGTGGCGGCGCGGGTCTGGTCGATGCCCAGCAGACGCAGAGCCTCTAGCACATCCAAATGCGCTTTGCCTGTGGTGACGATGCCAAAACTTGCGGCGTGTCCCCATTCATCGCGGTCAATAGGGTTGGCGCGGGCAAAGGCCAGCACAGCGGCTTTCTTATGTTCCAACCGCGCCTCTATTTGTGGACCGGGCAGGTCTGGCCATCGATAATGCAGCCCTTCGGGGGGCGGAGTGAAGTCATCGGGCATGACGAATGTGCGCGGCGGCAAAAGCTCAAACGACATTCCAGATTCAACCGTTTCAGAAATAGCTTTGAACCCCACCCACATCCCCGAAAAACGGGACAATGCATAGCCCCACTCAGCAAACGGCAGGAATTCGGCGACATTCGCCGGGTTCAGCGTCGGCATGAAAAAGTTCATGAAAGCGACGTCTGATTGGTGGGACATCGACGATGACACGCACCCATGGTCGTCGCCTGCCACCACCAACACGCCACCATGGGGGGACGACCCATAGGCGTTGCCATGCTTCAGCGCGTCACTTGCACGATCCACGCCGGGCCCCTTGCCGTACCAAAGGCCAAACACCCCAAGGCATTCTTTGTCAGGGTCGGTTTCGACCTGCTGTGTGCCGATCATCTGCGTGGCACCGAATTCCTCGTTCACCGCAGGAAGGAACGTCACACCAGCATCCTTGACGAGGGCAGCATTGCGCCCGATTTCCAGATCGATCCCGCCCACAGGTGACCCGCGATACCCCGATACATAGCCACGTGTATCCAGGCCGCCTTTCCGGTCGCGACGCGCCTGATCAAGTGCGATGCGGACGATGGCTTGGGTGCCCGTCATGAACACCTGCCCTGCGGTCCGCGTATAACGGTCGCTAAGTGCGTATTCCTTCAGCATCGGTGTTTGATCGGTCATTGCGTGCCTCGCATTTAGGAACTTCTTGATGCTGAAATGTTACTTCATAAATGGTGAAAAGGGGTTTCAATTAACCGCTATTACGCTTCTAATGTGGTAGGTGTATTCCAGATTGGCCAGATAAATGAATGATAACGTTCCCCTCAGCTCGCTCGAGTCTCAACTGCTTTCACTCTTGCAAGAGGACGCCTCGCTTAGCGTCGCTGATCTGGCGGACGCAACGAACAGTTCTGCTGCTACGATCTGGCGGCGCATTCGAAGTCTGGAAGAGCGTGGCATAATCGGGCCGCCAGTGCGCCTTGTTGACCCGGCAAAAGTCGGACGCGGCATGGATGTCTATTGTCAGGTCAGGATGAAATCACAGGACGCACGGGCGCGGGCCGCGTTTCAGCAGGCCGTCGATTCTGAGCCTGCAATTGTTGAAGTTTATTCAATCACCGGGGATTGGGATTACATGCTCCATATGGTGGTGCGCGATATCGCCGATTTCGAAGACGTGCTCATGCGCCGCCTGCTGGACCTCGATTGCGTGGCAAGTACTTCGACCTTGTTCGCGTTGCGCCGGATCAAGCATACCAGCAAAGTTCCGGTTTAAGGCAAGTTCGTGAGCGGCGGGTCATGCGTTCAATGCTGCCATGGGTGTCCTCGACTGGCGCACCTCTTAAGGAATAGGTGGTCTCAGGTTTTCGACCAGTTTGCAGCCTTGTTAAGATGGATCAGGGTTTTGTTTAGGCTGCTAATCTCAATGGTTCTGTTTTGCTCGTTTATGCCTCGTCGGGGGTCAAGATTCCGTGCGTCGAGTGTGGGCGTTCGCCATTGTAATATGCAAGCCAGTTTCCGATACCAGCTTTTGTCTGTGATCCTGTTTCGAAGGGGTGCGAACGCGCTATTCTATGAAAATTTCGCTCGTGCTGCACAGGTGGCTCACTTCGACCGAGGCAGCTGTTTGCCTTGCCAGCGGGTCATAGCGCATTTCCATTGCGATCAGTATTCTTGCCAGTCCGGTTCAGTCTTCCACATGCGATGACCCAGCCAAAAGTTGAATTGATAGCAACCGTCATCACAAAGATACAGTTGGCAGTCTTGGAAATGACCGCAGACCGACAATGCGTATCAGCAAGTTGGGCTACCGAGGCAAGCATGCCGACAAGCCCGCCGCGGGCTGTGGTATCATGCAGGGAATAGTCAATAGAACACGCGTACCCCCTTGCTGGGTCAGTCCCGGATTTCTTGCGCTACCCTAGGGTGGATGTTTATCGCAGGAATGCTGCCGATCCCAACCATGACACCTTAACGGCGCAGACAGCCAAACGAGGTGCAAAATCAATGGCAGTGCATCTGCGGGAACAGAAAGATGTCCAGATCAAAATTTTGGTTGTAGGCTAGAAACCAATAAAAATAGGAAGGGGCTCCCGTGGTCGAGTTTACCGATTTCATGTTTCGTGTTGTTTTCGCAGGCGGATGCGGTCTGATTGTCGGGATCGACAGAGAGATCAAGGGGAAACCTTTGGGGGCGGGTGCCTATGTTTTGGTTGCCATCGGATCGGCGGCGCTGATGATCGTGACACTAAATTTCGCGCTAAGCAGCATGGCAGAAGATGAAGCGATCCAAAGTGATCCCACCAGATTGATCCAAGGCATTGTCGGCGGGATCGGCTTTCTTGGGGCAGGGGCGATTATGTCGCCCAGCAAGGATGGCCGCCTAAGAGGTGTCGGCAGCGGTGCCGCGATTTGGGGCGTCGGATCAATCGGCGTGGCGTGCGGATTGGGCTTTCTGAAAGAGGCGGCATTTATCGCAGTGTTGATTTTCCTAGTGCTCAATATTTTTGACTGGCTGCACATTAGGGGCAGCAAATGACGACTGCCCCCGTTAGATTTGACATCGCCTCGGACCGGAGTGCCGACGGAGCTTAGCCAGCTGCCGCCTGTGGATGGAAGGCGTTCAACAGCGCTTTGCGATCTGCACCAGATTGCGCCAGTTTGGCACTTGCCAAGATGATCCGAGCAGAGGGTGTCTTTACCCTTCCGGGTTTTGGGGTTGTCGCCATATTATGCGCCTCAAGCAGCGCCTGCCTGCCCACAAAAGTCCGCGCGGATTGACCATAGACTTTCACGACCTGCTCGCGGGTCACGTCACCCACGCCGAGCCGTGGCAGCACATATGAAAACGCGCTGCGGTCATTTGGTTGCATTGCTTTCACAGCCATCGGGCCCGGATAGAAACTCTCGGATGGGACGTTCTCGGCAAAGATCACCTGATGGTTTTCAAACATGATATGAATATAGGTGACATGCTTTTTGCCATAGGCAATGCGCACACCTTGGGTGCATTCGGCCAGATGCTTGGCACGGGCGAAAGTGTCGCCGTTCCGGCCCGTCAAAATCCCATGCTGTTGGGACACCCAAAAATCACGCTCTGCCCCGAATGTACCGCCTCGGATCAAGACCGGATGCAAATGAGATTCCTTGCTTAGGGCCGCGGCGTCATAGCTACGGCGATTGATCCAGCGGATGCGTTGGGGGCCGTTGTCCATTGTCGTGACCAGATCACCGACTTTCAGGTGTTCGACCAGAACATCGCCGCTTGGGGTGCGAATTGCGGTTCCTTCACCAAAACAAATGACCCCGGTGTTATCAGTCGTCAGATCGGCCGCCGTGATATTCAGGAACTCAAGAGAGCCACCAGAAAAGAGCGTCTTGCCGGTGTAATCAGTGGTGGTGGTATTCGATTGGTTGAGCAATCCATCGTCGGCAAAGTCAGCCCGCAGATCAAAGATATTACCATAGTAGGTGCCAAGATCGATGAAATCGTTGTTAGTCTCGATACCGTCATTCAGGGCACCGGTGTTGCCGGTATTGAAATCGGTGATCTGATCGTTGCCCCCGGAATAGACAAAGGTGTCATTGCCCGCGCCGCCCGTCAGGATGTCATTACCGGTGCCGCCATCCAGCGTATCTGTGCCGTCGCCACCAAGCAATGTATCGTTGCCAATGCCACCGCTTACTGAATCGTTGCCGCCGCCGGCGTTGATGAAATCGTTGCCGCCACCGCCGAACAGAATGTTGTCGAAATTGCCCGTGGCAGTGATGACGTTGTTGCTTGCGTTACCAATGACGCTGGCGGTGCTGTTGACCACTGAGACGTTTTCAAAGTTCAGCAGGCTGCCACGGCCTTGGCCCAGATATTGCAACTGGTTGTTCTGAAGGTCGACTGTAACAGCGCCCAAGCCGCTGCCTGCGACATAAGTATCTGTGCCCGAACCCCCGTCGATCACCGAACTTGCGTCGCTTGTTGTGACGGCCGTATTGCGAATGATCGTATCGTCGCCAGCCCCGGCGGTGATGTTATACGCGCCTGAGCCTACGGAAATCGTGTCATTGCCACCACCTGTATCCAGGGTCACAGCCGCTACCGTCGCATTTACCGTATCGGCAAAACCGGTGAGCACCATGTTTT
>JAPKCR010000147.1 GCA_026421135.1 Sulfitobacter sp.
CAAGGCCTTGATCGGGCAGGGAAATCTCGCCCTTGGAATTAAGGTAGTGGCTGAGGGCCTCGCCGATAACGCCGGGCTGTTCGGCGATTTCCTTGGCCATAAAGTGTTTGTGGCCGGCCTTGTCTACGCGTGTTGTATCAAGGTTGATGGTTTTGATCGCACGGTTGGCGCGCGCACCATTGGCGTCGAAAATTTCGACTGAATTGCGCGTCAGGACCGCATGGTCGCCTTCTTCAAGATAGGTGATGCGGTTGGTCATGGGCGACAGGGCAATCGCATCGCTGCCCAGATACATTTCGTTGTCGCCATATCCAACAGCCAAGGGGGCACCCTTGCGGGCACCAATCATCAGATCGTCCTCACCGTCGAACAGGAATGCCAGTGCAAACGCGCCGTGCAGGCGTGTCAGCGTCTTGGTGGCGGCTTCAATCGGGCCCAAGCCTTGGGACATATAGTGTTGCGTCAGCAAGGCCACGGTTTCTGTATCGGTCTCAGTAACAAATTGGGCACCAAGATCGGCCAGTTCGACGCGCAATTCACGAAAGTTTTCAATGATGCCATTGTGCACGACCGCCACCGGACCGGCCAGATGCGGGTGCGCGTTTGTAACAGTAGGTGCGCCGTGGGTAGCCCAGCGGGTGTGGCCGATGCCGGACTTTCCAGCCAGCGGCTCGTGGACCAGCAGATCCGACAGGTTCACCAGTTTGCCCACCGCACGGCGGCGGTCAAGGTGGCCTTCGTTGATCGTGGCAATTCCAGCGCTGTCATAGCCGCGATATTCAAGACGCTTCAGCGCTTCTACTAGAATGGGCGCTGCTTCGTGCTGCCCAAGAACTCCAACAATACCGCACATAGTTAGCTGCCTCTCTGCTGTTTGGCCTTCTTGGCCTTCAACAATTCCAACAATTTCCGCGCCATCCCCGGTTTTTCAACCTGTGGCGCACGGGCCAATGCCAAGGCATCGGCTTCTACGTCAGATGTAATGACTGACCCCGACCCGGTCATTGCCCCGTCGCCAATATGAACAGGGGCCACAAGCATGGTATTTGACCCGATAAAGGCATTCGCACCGATATGTGTGTGGTGCTTCATCACGCCGTCATAATTGCACGTGATTGTCCCCGCGCCAATGTTGGCTTTCGCCCCGATCGTCGCATCACCAATATAGCTGAGATGATTGACCTTGGCCCCTTCGGCGATCTGGGCATTCTTGACCTCGACAAAATTGCCGATACGGACGTCTTCGGCCAATTCGGCACCGGGGCGCAGGCGGGCAAATGGCCCGATGATGCCGCCACGCGAGACATGGCACCCTTCAAGGTGGCTGAACGCACGAATTGTGGCTCCGGTCTCGATGGTCACACCGGGGCCGAAAACCACGTTAGGTTCAATCACTGTGTCGCGGCCAATATAGGTGTCGCGTGCGAAATAGACGGTATCGGGTGCCATAAGCGTTACGCCGTCTTCCAGCATAGCAGCCCGTGCACGGGCCTGAAACGCAGTATCGGCGGCAGCAAGATCAGCACGGGAATTCACGCCCATGGTTTCTGCCTCGGGGCAGGTGACGGCGGTGGCGTTCAAACCGCGTTCCCGTGCAATGCCAATGATGTCGGTCAGATAGTATTCTTTGGACGCATTGTCGTTTCCAACAGCATCAATCAGATCAAAAAGAAGGTCTGACTTGCAGGCAACAACACCACTATTACAAAGAGTTATGGCGCGTTCTTGATCTGTGGCGTCCTTGAATTCGACAATCCGGTCCAGACTGGCACCTTGCATCACCAAACGGCCATAGCGACCGGGGTCGGCGGCCTCAAATCCCAGCACTACAACATCGTTTTGCCGCAACGCGTCACACATCGCCTCAAGGGTTTCTGTCTGCACAAACGGTGTGTCGCCATAAAGAACTATCGCCGTGCCCTCAAAGCCTGCCAGCGCTTCGCGTGCCTGACCGACGGCATGGGCTGTGCCCAACTGCTCCTTTTGAACAACAACTTGGGCGTCGTCATCAAACGCCTGTGCCGCAGCACGAACCAAGTCGGCACCGTGGCCTGCAACGACAACGGTGCGGGCCGGCGACAGGGCAGCACCGGACGCCATCGCATGTTCCAACAATGGTGCATGTGCGACTGGGTGCAGAACCTTGGGCAAATCCGATTGCATCCGCGTGCCTTTGCCTGCGGCCAATAGGATTAGTGCGACTTCCATATAAAATCTCTTTAATAAATTGACTTGGGCTCTCTTTACCTTGTTGGCGTTTATGCGCAAGTCTGGCGGCCATCAAAGATGATTTCGGGCTGCAACATCTTTAAGCAAAGGAACGCCTATGAAAACGGTTGTATTCGATCTGGACGGCACATTGGCAGACACCAGCGGTGATCTGATTGCCGCCGCCAACGCGTGTTTTCGCGACATGGGGGAAGGCGATCTGCTGGATGCGCGTTTTGATGCGGGCACCGCGCTGAAAGGCGGGCGTGCGATGCTGCGCCTAGGCATGGAGCGGTTGGACCGTGCGGGCGAAGAGGTTACGATTGACCGGTACTACCCTGTCTTACTCAAGGCATATGCCCAAGATATTGACACGCACACCGTACTTTACCCCGGCGCGATGGACGCGGTTGAGGCGTTGAAAATCGCGGGCTACCGCGTGGCGATCTGCACCAACAAGCCCGAAGGTTTGGCACATACCTTGCTGACGCGGCTAGGCATCCGGGATGCATTCGGGGCGATGCTGGGGGCCGATAGTTTGGCCGTCCGCAAACCTGACCCTGAACATCTGTTTGAAACAACCCGGCGTGCCGGTGGTGATCCGGCACAATGCTGCTTGGTTGGCGACACTAGCACCGACCGCAAGACCGCAGCTGCCGCCGGGGTGCCCTGTATTTTAGTGACGTTCGGCCCCTCTGGCGAGGATATGGCCGCCCTCAACCCCGAGGCGTTGCTTGAAGATTTCGCTCATCTGCCAGCCTTGGTGCCGACCTTGATCGGGGCCGCATGAGTTTGCCAGAGGTATTCAGGGGCAGTTTCACCCAGCAGGAACCGATCCCCGATGACGCAATCGAGGCGGCCGTTGCCGTCATGCGTCATGGCAGGTTG
The DNA here is from genome assembly GCA_026421135.1 of Sulfitobacter sp. Taxonomy (GTDB): domain Bacteria; phylum Pseudomonadota; class Alphaproteobacteria; order Rhodobacterales; family Rhodobacteraceae; genus Sulfitobacter. The sequence continues at coordinate 3,097 of JAPKCR010000147.1, forward strand.
CACCGCTACAACACGTTGGGCGACGAAATTTCGGAAGCCGCGTTGCTTGAGCAGGAATTCGCGGCCCTGGTTGGGGCGAAATATTGCTTGGCCGTGGCTTCGGGTGGGTATGCGATGGCGACGGCCTTGCGAGCTGTGGGCGTAAAACCGGGCGACAGGGTGTTGTCGAATGCCTTTACTTTGGCACCTGTGCCGGGTGCGATCGCTGCTGTCGGGGCACAACCTGTCTTTGTCGAGTCGACTAACGGGTTGGTGATTGATCTTGAAGATCTGAAGGGCAAACTGGATCAGGCAAAAGTCCTGCTGCTGAGCCATATGCGGGGGCATATCTGCGATATGGATGCGCTGATGGCTTTGTGCGATGCCGCCGGTGTCACCGTGATCGAAGATTGCGCCCACACAATGGGGGCCGCGTGGAACGGTGTGCCGTCAGGTCGGCACGGGGCGATCGGGTGCTATTCGTGTCAGACCTATAAACACGTCAATTCGGGCGAAGGGGGGCTGCTGGTCACCGACAATGCGGAAATCGCCGCCCGTTCGATCATGTTGTCTGGTTCTTATATGTTGTACGGCAAGCATTTGGCCGGTCCACCGCCAGAGGCCTTCGATCAGATCAAATATGAGACCCCCAACATATCAGGACGCATGGACAATCTGCGCGCAGCACTTCTGCGCCCCCAGTTGCGCAACCTTGATGCACAGGTGGCGCGCTGGAACGAACGCTATTTCGCGGTCGAGACCGGATTGCGCAATACCCCCGGCTTATCCGTGATTGAACGGGCGGCAGGGGAAAGCATCGTGGGATCATCCATTCAGTTTCTTCTGCAAGGCTGGGCACCGGATAAGGTTCGAGACGTCTTGGACCGCTGTTCTGCCCGCGGAGTCGAGCTAAAATGGTTCGGCGCGGAAGAGCCATTGGGATTTACCAGCCGCTATGACAGTTGGCGCTATGCTGCGTCCGCACCGCTGCCCAAAAGCGACGCGGTGCTTGCCGGGTTGATCGACATGCGAGTGCCGCTGACATTCAGCATAGAGGACTGCACCTTGATCGCCCGCATCATCCGTGAAGAAGTCAGCGCCGTTTTCCAACAGATGTAGCGAAAGAAAGTAAGGGCACTGGAAAGCGCCCTTACTTCTTTGAATTTCTTAAAACGAACTAGAACCGGATCGTGCCATGCTGGCCCATATCGGGTTTTTCGTCAGTAATGTGGGCCTTGGCGACCTGATACAAGAACGACAGGCTTCCGCCGGTTGCCCAAACTTCAGCCTCCGACAGGTCCATGCGCAGCAATTGGATGTCATCATCCTGACGTCCATCCTCGAACCAAGCGCCTGCAATGGCATTCCACAATTCGTCCAGCTTTGCAGGGTCGGTGACTGCTTGGACCTTGCCATCAATGCGCGCGTAAAGATGTTCGTCATTGCTGATGACGATATATTCCGCTGACTCGCCCGTCTGAGCTGTCTTTGCAAGATCGGTGCCATTCGCCGTGATAAACCACAGCGCCTTTGCATCCTTGTCGACATAATGGGTCATTGGGACAGCGCGCGCCTTGTCGGTGCCCAGCATGCCGGTGCGAATGTCATCAATGCGGTCCCAGAATTCTTCTTTCAATGACGTATTCATTTCCAACGCGTCCTTTCCGACTTGGTCAAAGTCCTAACGACGGTGTGGGGGATCGGGTTCCATACGACTTGGATTTGCTTGACCGAATCCTCTGAGAGTGTAAAGTAATGAACAACTGTTCAATAAACTCTGGGAGGGGTCCATGTTCAACGCCAGCATGAAATTCGATTTGGGCGACGATGTGAATGATCTGCGCGATATGGTGCACCGCTGGGCGCAAGAGCGGGTCAAACCGATGGCCGCTGGCATCGACCTGAAAAACGAATTTCCACCAGAGCTTTGGGAAGAGATGGGCAGCCTTGGTTTGCTGGGCATGACCGTTGACGAAGAATTCGGCGGCACCGGCATGGGGTATCTTGCCCATACCGTAGCGGTCGAGGAAATCGCGCGAGCGTCGGCATCCGTATCCTTGTCCTACGGGGCGCATTCCAACCTTTGCGTCAACCAGATCAGCCTGAACGGCACTCCCGAACAGAGGGCAAAATTCCTGCCGGGTCTGTGTTCAGGGACACATGTCGGTGCGTTGGCGATGTCCGAACCGTCTGCTGGCAGCGACGTGGTGTCGATGAAACTGCGCGCCGAAAAGCGCAACGATCACTATCGTTTGTCCGGCAATAAATACTGGATTACGAACGGCCCTGACGCCGACACGCTGGTCGTCTATGCCAAAACCGATCCAGAAGCGGGGTCCAAGGGGATCACGGCCTTCCTGATCGAAAAATCGATGAAGGGTTTCACCACTAGCCCCCATTTCGACAAGCTGGGCATGCGCGGCTCAAACACAGCCGAGCTGATTTTTGACGATGTAGAAGTCCCGTTCGAAAATGTGCTTGGCGAAGAGGGGCGCGGCGTGCGCGTTCTGATGTCGGGGCTGGACTACGAACGCGTTGTGCTTGCCGGTATCGGTCTGGGGATTATGGCGGCATGCTTGGATGAAATCATGCCTTACATGGCCGAACGCAAACAGTTCGGGCAGCCCATCGGCAGCTTTCAACTGATGCAGGGCAAGATGGCGGATATGTACACCGCGATGAACTCTGCCCGCGCTTATGTGTACGAGGTCGCCAAGGCCTGTGACCGCGGCGATGTAACCCGCGCGGATGCGGCGGCGTGCTGCTTATATGCATCCGAAGAGGCGATGAAACAGGCGCACCAAGCGGTCCAGGCCATGGGGGGCGCGGGCTATTTGTCCGACAACCCCGTTGGGCGCATTTTCCGCGACGCCAAGTTGATGGAGATCGGCGCTGGTACCTCGGAAATCCGCCGCATGCTGGTCGGCCGCGAGATGATGGGATCGATGGGGTGATGCTGGCCGTGAACTGGACAGCCAGCGCACAGGAACAAATGCTAACGATCCGGGTGATGTGATGAAAGGCCCGTTGCCAGGGCTAGATGCAGTCAACGCGTGGGATATTCCCGCGCGGTTGAACATGGCAGCACAATGCCTTGCGCACGATGCGAGGCGGACCGCGATCATTGATCTGACGGGCGATACGCGGCGCGACGTGACCTATGGCGATCTGGCCGACATGACCGACGCTTTGGCGCGTGCTTTGACGCAACAGGTTCAGGCGGGCGACCGTGTTGGCGTCTTGCTTAGTCAAAGCCCGTGGTGTGCCGCTGCCCATTTG
>JAPKCR010000148.1 GCA_026421135.1 Sulfitobacter sp.
GTCGCAGGCATCAGCAAAGACGACATGCGCCCCCAGACGGTCTAGGGCGTGTCTTGCAGCCATATTCTTGTAATGAATGCAGGGTCGTCGTCCATCAAGACGGCCCTGTTTGACGATGATTTGAACGAAGTCCTGCGGGTCGAAGCGACAGGCATCGGTGGCACTGGCGCGGTGAAACTCGGCGCCATCGTGCAACCCGCAGACCTGCCCGACAATGCAGCAGCCCTTGCCGCAATTTTTGACGCGCTGTCACAGCAAGGAATTGCCCTTACCTCACTGCGCGCAGTCGCGCACCGTGTTGTGCATGGCGGCACTACCCTGACTGCAGCTTGCCGCATTACGCCGAAAATCCGCCAAGCCATTGCCGATTGCATCCCCCTTGCCCCGCTGCACAACCCGCATCACCTGGCCGCGATTGATGCTGTTGCGGCCCTTGCCCCCGACTTGCCGCAATGCGCCAGTTTCGACACGGCCTTTCACGCTACGATCCCAGACATCGCCCGCCGCTATGCCTTGCCTGACCGCCCCGATCTGACCGACCTGCAACGCTACGGTTTTCATGGCACCAGCTATGCCGCGCTCGTGCGTGCGTTACCCCAGCAAAGCGGCATCCTACCCAAGCGTTTGTTGGCCTGTCACCTTGGCAATGGGGCCTCGCTTTGTGCGATCCTTGACGGACAAAGCGTGGCAACGACAATGGGGTATTCGCCGTTGTCTGGGCTGACCATGGGCACACGCGTGGGCGAGATCGACGCTGGCGCTGTGCTGCGCCTTGTCCGCCAAATTGGGCTAGATGAGTCCGAAACGCTGCTGCATCATCAGTCTGGTCTTCTGGGTCTGTCTGGCCAAAGCTCGGACATGCGCAGTTTGGAAAACAGCGACGACCCAAAAGCGCGCTTGGCCATAAATCATTTCTGCTATTGGGCCGGACGGCAGGCAGGGTCGATGATCGCAGCAATGGGCGGGCTGGATGCTGTGGCCTTTACCGGAGGTATTGGCGAGAACTCTGGCCACATCAGGAACACGATTCTTGACAAGCTGTCATGGATGGGAAACTTTCCCAGCTATACCGTTGCCGCACAGGAAGAAATTCAGATCGCCCGCGAAGCCAGCGCCCTGCTGACCGCCTGAGAAAAGAGAGCAAGGATGACGCATAAGCAACCCGTTCTCGACCTTAGCCCGCCCGTATCTGACGAGATTCGCAAGACCACCTGCTATATGTGTGCCTGCCGTTGCGGCATCAACGTTCATATGAAGACCAATGGTGAAGGCGAATTGAAGGTCGCCTATATCGAAGGAAATCGCGACCACCCTATCAACAAAGGTGTACTGTGCGCCAAGGGCAGTGCTGGCATTATGCAGCACAATGCCCCCGCCCGACTGCGCAAGCCGCTTAAACGCGTCGGCGAACGTGGCTCGGGTCAGTTCGAGGAAATTGAATGGGACGAGGCGCTGAAAATCGCGACCGATTGGCTGGCTCCACTCCGTGCCAAAGCGCCCGAAAAGCTAGCCTTTTTCACGGGACGCGACCAATCGCAAAGCTTCACTTCGTACTGGGCGCAGAACTTTGGCACGCCGAATTACGCGGCGCATGGTGGATTTTGCTCAGTCAACATGGCCGCAGCTGGCATCTATACGGTGGGCGGCGCTTTCTGGGAATTTGGCCAGCCTGACTGGGACCATACCAAACTATTCATGCTGTTCGGGGTAGCCGAGGATCACGATAGCAATCCGATCAAAATGGGCATCGGCAAGATCAAAGCGCGCGGCGCGCGGGTCATTGGCGTCAACCCAATCCGCACCGGCTATAACGCTGTAGCCGATGATTGGGTCGGCATCACGCCAGGCACCGACGGCCTGTTCATTCTGTCGATGATCCATTGTCTGATGAAGGCTGGACGCATGGATCTTGATTATCTCGCGCGGTTCACAGATGCGCCGGTTTTGGTCAACGGCGATGAAACGTCACCTGAATTCGGCCTGCTCCTGCGAGACGACGCTGGTAAACAGCTGGTAATTTGCCGAGCTACCGGCAAATTGACAGCATTTGACACGCCCGGCGTACGGCCAGATTTGTCCGCAACCCACGTTGTTGGTGGCATTACCCACAAACCCGTTTTTCAGCACATGGCTGAAAAATACCTCAGTGAAGAATACACCCCCGAGGCTGTCGCTGACCGTTGCGGTATCCCTGCCCCGCGTATCCGCGCTATTGCCGCCGAAATCGCGCGCGTCGCCTTTGACGAAGCGTTCGAACTGGATCACGAATGGACCGATTTTCGCGGCGAGGTCCACAAAACCATGACTGGCCGTCCGGTGTCATTTCACGCCATGCGCGGGATTTCTGCCCATGCTAACGGGTTCCAGACCTGCCGCGCGCTGCACACCCTTCAGATCATCCTCGGCACAGTCGAGGTTCCCGGCGGATTTCGTTTCAAACCGCCCTATCCAAAACCAGCGACGGCCCACCCAAAACCCCATTGCGGTGTGATGCCGGGACAGCCGCTGGATGGCCCACATCTTGGTTTTGTCCAAGGCCCCGATGATCTGGCGCTAAAGGCTGACGGAAGCCCCGCACGCATCGACAAAGCTTTCACTTGGGAAAACCCGATGAGCGCACATGGCCTCATGCACATGGTGATCTCGAATGCCCACGCAGGTGATCCTTACAAGATCGACACGTTGTTCATGTATATGGCGAATATGTCGTGGAACTCGTCAATGAACACCGGCGGCGTGATGGACATGCTTACGGACAAGGATTCAAGCGGCAATTATGTCATCCCGCGTATCATCTATTCTGATGCTTATAGCTCTGAAATGGTCGCCTTTGCTGATCTGATCCTGCCCGATACCACCTATCTTGAGCGTTACGATTGCATCAGTTTGCTGGATCGCCCGATTTGCGAGGCTGACGCCGCAGCAGATGCGATCCGTTGGCCTGTGGTCGAACCCGACCGCGACGTGCGCGGCTTTCAATCCGTACTCTGTGATCTGGGTGCGCGGCTTGGTCTGCCCGGCTTTGTTGACGATACAGGCGATCAGAAATACGCAGACTACGCTGATTATATCATCAACCACGAACGCCGCCCCGGCATCGGCCCACTGGCTGGCTTTCGCGGTGAGGATGGCGACCAGACAGGGCGCGGCACTCCGAACCCGGATCAACTCAACCGCTATATCCGGAACGGCGGCTTCTTTACCCACCACATCCCCGAAGGGGCGCAATACTACAAACCTTGGAACAACGCATACCAAGACTGGGCGGTGGAAACAGGGCTATACGACACGCCCCAGCCCTATCTGTTTTCGCTATATGTCGAACCGATGCGCCGCTTCCAGCTTGCTGCCGAAGGGCACGGCGACCGCCAGCCGCCCGACCATCTGCGCGACCGTATCAAACACACCATGTCGCCTTTACCGATCTGGTACGAAACCGACCAGCAGGGCAACGACGGCTTTTCCATAACCGCGCTCACCCAACGCCCTATGGCGATGTATCACAGCTGGGGCAGCCAGAATGCGTGGCTGCGGCAAATCCACGGCCACAACCCGCTGTATCTTCCGACCAAACTGATGCGCGAACACAGCCTAAATGACAGTGATTGGGTCCGCGTAACCTCCCCCCATGGGGAAATCACTGTCCCCGTTATGGAAATGGCCGCCTTGAATGAGAACACCGTCTGGACATGGAACGCCATCGGCAAACGCAAGGGGGCTTGGGCGCTCGATGAATCCGCCCCCGAAGCAACCAAGGGCTTCCTGCTCAACCACCTGATCCACGAACTGCTCCCTCCGAAAGGTGACGGCCTGCGCTGGTCCAACTCTGATCCGATCACAGGTCAAGCCGCTTGGTTCGACCTCAAGGTTAAGATTGAAAAGGCCCCCGCTCCGGTAGAATCCAAGCCAATTACGCCGAAACAGCAATCTCCTGTTCCTCCCGCTCCGAAAGACCTCCCATAGAAATCAAACGAACCACCCTTTCTCTGGCTCTGAAATATGATGGGGCTGGCCCCACCCCGACACCAGCAAAGCAAATTACATATGACCGAACTGCCGCAAACCACCCAGAAAAAGCTCGGCCTTGTTATCGACTTGGAGACCTGTGTCGGCTGCCACGCCTGCGTGATTTCGTGCAAGGGCTGGAATACCGAAAACTATGGTGCCCCGCTGTCGGATCAGGACGCCTACGGCGCGGCCCCCTCCGGCACCTTCCTAAATCGTGTGCACAGCTACGAAGTCCAGCCCGATACCGGCGGCCCTGCTCAGCTGTTCCACTTCCCTAAGTCCTGCCTCCATTGCGAGGACGCGCCATGCGTCACCGTTTGCCCCACCGGTGCCAGCTACAAGCGGGCCGAGGACGGAATCGTACTGGTCAACGAATCCGATTGCATCGGGTGCGGCCTGTGCGCATGGGCTTGTCCTTACGGTGCGCGCGAATTGGACCAAGCTGCTGGCGTGATGAAAAAATGCACCCTCTGCGTCGACCGAATATATAACGATAATCTTCCAGAGGAAGATCGCGTTCCCGTCTGCGTGCGCACCTGCCCATCGGGTGCGCGCCACTTTGGCGATCTGGGCGATCCTGACAGCGACGTCAGCCTGCTGGTAGCGGAACGGGGTGGCGTGGATCTGATGCCGGAACAAGGCACCAAGCCAGTCAACAAATACCTTCCCCCGCGTGTCAAAGATCAGATGCCAGAAATCGACGTGCTCGCCCCCTTTCTTGCCCCTATAGATCAAGAGCCTGCCGGTTTTCTTGGCTGGCTTGACCGCACTTTGGATAGGCTCTGATGCATCCCGCCCCTTCTGTTATCTTTTTTAGCGTATTTTCCGGCCTAGGGTTCGGCCTGCTGTTCTGGCTGGGCTTGGGCTGGCCTTCACCCACCGGAGTCGTCGCATTTGTGTTTTTTACGATCGCCTATGTGTTGGCTGTCGGCGGGCTTATTGCCTCGGCTTTCCATCTAGGTCGGCCCGAACGCGCGCTCAAGGCCTTCAGCCAGTGGAAGACTAGCTGGCTCAGCCGCGAGGCGATCTGTGCTGTAGCTGCTTTGGTGCTAATGGCAATCTATGGGGCGGGGGCAGTTTTTTTTGGCCAGCATTGGCGCGTCATCGGCGTTCTTGGCGGCCTGTTGTCGCTCGGAACCGTCTTCACCACCTCCATGATCTATGCACAGCTTAAAACCGTACCGCGGTGGAACATGCCGCTTACGCCGTTGAACTTTCTGTCACTGTCGATTGCCGGGGGCGCGTTGCTTGCGGGGCAAGTGACGTGGGCGTTGTGGCTAATCCTGATTGCTGGTGCAATTCAGCTGGCCACTTGGGTCATCGGCGATACGCGCTTTGCGAAATCCGGAACGACCCTCGCAACGGCAACCCAACTAGGCGATATCGGATCCGTTCGCGCGTTCGAGCCACCCCACACTGGCACCAACTATCTGTTGCGCGAATTCGTATACGTGATCGGGCGCAAACATGCCTTCAAGTTGCGGTTTATTGCGTTGCTGCTGATGTGCGTGCTGCCAGTCATACTGCTGCTGGTCCCGTTTTCGCATATCGCTGGCGGGCTGGCTGTGCTTTCACATGTGGCGGGTGTTCTTGCGGCACGCTGGCTGTTCTTTGCCCAAGCCGAACATGTTGTCGGGCTGTATTACGGCAAACGTTAAAATGGCGGCGCAAGGTGACCTTTCACCTTATGCCGCCACTACAAAAAAGCGCGCGATTTAGTCGAGCAATCCAGCGTGGCGCAGGCCGGCATTTACCAGCGCCTTGGTGCTATCTGTCAGGGGTGTCAGCGGCAATCGCACGTCAGCTGAACACAAGCCCAACTGCGACATCGCGTATTTCACGCCAACCAAACCCGGCTCGGTAAAGATCGCCTTGTGCAGGGGCATCAGCTTGTCCTGAATGGCCAGTGCCGCAGCATAATCACCAGCAAGGCAATGCGCCTGCATCTGGCTGATCAGCTTGGGCGCAGCATTCGCTGTAACCGAGATACAGCCAACACCGCCTTGGGCATTAAAGCCGTGTGCTGTGGCGTCCTCGCCTGACAACTGGATAAAGTCAGGCCCGCACAGCATCCGCTGGTCACAGACCCGCGCCAGATCACCAGTGGCATCCTTGACCCCGACGATGCGCGGCAACTTGGCCAGTTGCGCCATGGTCGCGGGTGTCATGTCCACCACGGAACGGCCGGGGATATTATAGATAATGATCGGCAAGCCGCAGGCTTCATGGATTGCGGTGAAATGCGCGATCAATCCAGTCTGGGTCGGCTTATTATAATAGGGCGTGACAACCAGCACCGCATCGGCACCGACGCTTTCGGCATGCTTTGCCAGCCGGATGCTTTC
>JAPKCR010000149.1 GCA_026421135.1 Sulfitobacter sp.
AAGCCATACAAGCGACACAACCGCCGAAGTGAATATTTTACAATGTGCTTTGACAAAAACACTGACCTAAGCGTTTAGCGACCTGCTTATTAATACGATCAAGATCGCCAAATCCGTGCCTAATGCATTTTGGGGAACCTCAATCCTGGCCCCCCTGAAAAGCTGACCTTGTTGGTCTGAGTAAATGCTTGATGCCACCTGCTAGGGAATTTCGGAGACTTTAGTCAAAGAATACCCAGCAATCGGCCCCCTAGCGGGATCGGCCGACAAATCCTGTGTCGCTGCGATAACAATCGCTCCTGCAGCGGCAAGAGCAGCCAAGTGGAAAACCTTGTGGAAATTCGACATCCTAAGTACCTCCCTAACAGCCAGTTCGCAGGGGAACCTGCCAATGTGGGTATCTGGGCACACTGACATCATGCGCCTGACGTCCCGGAAAAACAACAGTTCACCGTGCCCTTTACGTTGCCCGATGCGTCTGAATTATCCGTTAATCAATGTCGGTTTAAAAATATATCGGCAGATGTTGCTGCACTGCGGCGCGATTGTTCTTGAAGTTTTCGTTAAAAAATGCAGACCTTCGCGCAACATTATTTCTTTGAGGTTTGCCAGATGTCTAAAATCGCCCGCCCCCTCCGCTCTGTTCTTTACATACCAGGGTCCAAGGACCGGGCATTGGACAAAGCCCGCGGCCTGCCCGCAGATGCCATTATCTTTGATCTCGAAGATGCCGTTATTCCTGAGGAAAAAATCGCTGCGCGCGAGACTTTGGCACAGGCATTGAAAACCGGGGGGTATGGCAGCCGCTACAAGGTGGTCCGTATCAACGGACTGGACACAGAATGGGGTGCGGATGATGCCCGAGCCGCCGCCGCAATGGATTGCGACGCGATTCTGCTGCCCAAGGTCGGCACCCCAGCTGATCTGGATGCATTGTCCGAAATCACCGGTGACATCCCGCTTTGGGCGATGATGGAAACGCCGGGGGCAATGTTGAACGCCGCCGCCATCGGTGCACACCCGAAACTGCAATGCATGGTCATGGGCACCAACGATCTAAACAAAGACCTGCAAACCCGCGTCCGTCCTGACCGTTTGCCGCTGTTGACCGGTCTTGGCCTTTGCGTTCTAGCCGCAAAGGCGAACGGAATCGCGATTATCGATGGTGTCTATAACGCGTTCAAAGACGACGAAGGCCACCGCGTCGAATGTGATCAGGGTCGCGACATGGGGTTTGATGGCAAGACGCTTATTCACCCTGCGCAGCTTGGTGTGGCGAACGAGGCATTTTCCCCGTCAGAGGCCGAAGCAGACCTTGCCCGCCGCCAGATTGCAGCGTTTGACGAAATGCAGGCAACAGGTCAGGGTGTGGCAGTCGTGGACGGCCGCATCGTAGAGAACCTGCACGTTGCAACCGCGCGCGAAACATTGGCAAAACTGGACGCAATCGCGGCCCTACAAACGGAGTAGCCCCATGATGGCACTTTTGATCCTCGGCATGATCCTTTGGGTCGGTGCACACTACTTTAAGCGGCTGATGCCGGACCAACGCGCCGCCCTTGGAAACATGGGCAAAGGGGTGATCGCTGTTGCGATTGTCGCATCCCTTGTGCTGATCATCATCGGTTATCGCGGCGCGGATTTTATCGACGTCTGGTCTCCACCCAGCTTTATGACCCATATCAACAACTTGCTGATGGTTCTCGCATTTTGGGTCTATGGATCAAGTGCCGCCAAGGGGGCAAAAGCATGGCCTGCTTACAAAACCCGTCACCCGCAATTAATGGCCGTGAAGATCTGGGCTGTCGCGCATCTGCTGGTGAACGGCGATCTTGCGTCGATTATTCTGTTCGGCGGCATGCTTGGTTGGGCCGTTGGATCGGTCATCCTTATCAACAAGGCCGAACCAAATTGGACACCGCCTCCAGCCGCAGGCAAGAAAACCTATATCCGGTTGGCCGTGATCACGCTTCTCATGTTGATTGTAACAATTGCGATCCACACGTTGCTTGGCGTCTCGCCCTTTTCCTGAACTGAAAGTATCCCGATGAAGCTTTATCGTTTCCTGTCCGAAGAGGACACGTCCGCGTTTTGCCATAAAGTGACCGATGCCCTCAACAAAGGTTGGGAATTGTACGGCACCCCCACGCAAACTTTTGACGCAGCCGCAGGTATCATGCGCTGCGGCCAGGCGGTCACCAAAGAGGTCGAAGGCACCTATACACCTGACACCAAATTGGGGGAACACTGATGGCTGGCACAAAAACCAATGCTGGTCGCTTTTTCGAAGATTACTCGGTCGGTCAGACCTTGCATCATGCTGTCCCACGCACGGTAAAGGGGGGCGAACGCGCATTATACCACGCGCTGTATCCGGCGCGTCACGCTCTTTATTCATCCGATCAATTTGCGCAAAGCTGCGGACTGCCGTTCAGCCCGATGGACGATATGATCACCTTTCATATCGTCTTTGGCAAAACTGTCCCTGACGTATCGTTGAACGCGGTGGCAAATCTGGGCTATGCCCAAGGCCGCTGGCTGGCCCCCGTCTGGCCTGGCGATACGCTGCGGTCGGTGTCCGAGGTCATCGGGTTGAAGCAAAACTCCAACGGGAAAACTGGTGTGGTCTATGTGCGCACCTCAGGCTTTAACCAAGACGACACGAAAGTACTGGAATATGTTCGCTGGGTGATGGTGCGCAAACGCGATGTCAACGCCGCTGCCCCAGCCGAAGTCGTGCCGAACCTGCCCAAAGCGCTCAGCGTTGGGCAATTGCATATCCCTGACGATTTGGACTTCAGCAACTACGACTTTACCTTGGCAGGCGAACCACATCGCTGGGGCGATTACGAGATCGGCGAAAAGATCGACCACGTTGACGGCGTCACGGTGGAAGAGGCCGAACACATGATGGCCACGCGCCTCTGGCAGAACACCGCCAAAGTACATTTCGACACCTCTGCCCGCCCCGACGGGTCGCGGCTGATTTACGGGGGTCACGTGATCTCGATGGCGCGAGCGTTGTCTTTCAACGGTTTGGCCAATGCACAGATGGTGGTCGGGCTGAACGGTGGCGCACATGCAAACCCCTGCCTGTCAGGAGACACCATCCGCGCGTGGTCCGAAGTTCTGGACAAGGCCGACACATCCGCGCCCGGCGTCGGAGCGATCCGCTTGCGTTTGGTCGCGACCAAAGGCGGCGATCCATTCAAGTTGAAAGGCGACGATGGCAAGTACCTGCCCGACGTGCTGCTTGATCTGGACTACTGGGCGTTGATGCCCAAATAACACCTTCTTGTGACGCGCCCTTGTTCGGCGCGCCACTTGGTTAGCGCCGGCGAAGTAAGAATACATCCCTTACTTTCGCATTTCTAACACTGAAAAGCCCTCTTTGATGTTGGCCGGCTCACTAGATACCTTCGAAAAATGGCCATTTACAAACCCCTGAATTATTGGAAATTGAATCAGTTTTTGCGCAAAATTGCGGCAGGCTGATAAAATCTGGACGTTACTACAAACGGATTCTTTCAGACGATCCTGGAATTTGTGATCACACGATAAATACGTGTGATCACAAATGTCGCTTTTGTCTGGAATATCCTGTATTTCTAAGAAAAACTGTTTACGCAATATCAAGACTCAATCGTATACCGCGATTTGACTGGAACAAAAAACGGGACCGTTTTTCATGAACATCCACGAATATCAGGCGAAAGCCCTTTTGCGCACCTATGGCGCGCCAGTATCTGACGGCCGCGTCGTACTGAAAGCCGAAGAAGCAAAATCAGCCGCTGGCGAAATGGACGGCCCATTGTGGGTGGTCAAGGCGCAGATCCACGCAGGTGGTCGCGGCAAGGGTTCGTTCAAAGAAGCTGACGCTGGCGACAAGGGCGGTGTACGCCTGACTAAATCAGTCGAAGAAGCCGCAGAAGAAGCCAAGAAAATGCTGGGTCGCACCTTGGTCACGCATCAGACTGGCCCCGCCGGCAAGCAAGTGAACCGCATCTATATCGAAGACGGCTCCGGCATTGAAACCGAACTTTATCTCGCACTGCTCGTTGATCGTCAGACTGCGCGCGTTGGTTTCGTATGTTCGACCGAAGGCGGCATGGACATCGAAGAGGTTGCAGCGTCGACCCCTGAAAAGATCATCAGCTTTTCGGTAGACCCCGCAACAGGCTACCAAGCATTCCACGGTCGTCGCATCGCGTTCACGCTGGGCCTTGAGGGCAAGCAAGTAAAACAATGCGTGACATTGATGGGTCAGCTCTACAAAGCGTTCATCGAAAAAGACATGGAAATGCTAGAAATCAACCCGCTGATCGTCACAGACGGTGGTGACCTTAAGGTGCTTGATGCCAAGGTCAGCTTTGATGGCAACGCCATGTATCGTCACCGCGATATCGCCGAACTGCGTGATACCACCGAAGAAGATGCAAAAGAGCTTGAGGCGTCCAAGTACGATCTGAACTACATCGCGCTTGACGGTGAAATCGGCTGTATGGTGAACGGCGCAGGACTGGCAATGGCCACCATGGACATTATCAAGCTCTACGGTGCCGAGCCTGCAAACTTCCTTGATGTTGGCGGCGGTGCAACCAAAGAAAAAGTTACCGAAGCATTCAAGATCATCACCTCTGACCCGCAGGTCAAAGGCATTTTGGTCAACATCTTTGGCGGCATCATGCGCTGCGACGTCATCGCCGAAGGTGTGGTGGCTGCGGTAAAAGAAGTGGGCCTTAAGGTGCCGCTGGTTGTCCGCCTCGAAGGCACCAATGTTGAAGAAGGCAAGGCCATCATTAACAACTCCGGGCTAGACGTGATCGCGGCTGACAACCTGAAGGACGGCGCGCAAAAGATTGTGAAAGCGGTCAAGGGCTAAGGATCAGGGCGCACGGAAAGGCCATATTAATGGACAACTCTCCACGTACATCTCCGCTTTTGGCGGGCATTGCTCTTCTTGGCGCAGGACTAGTCCTGCGTCAGGTAAAGCCTGCGTTTCTTTCCCTACCAGAACCTGATGCCAGAAATCACAACGACCGGGGCGTCCGCCGCGCCGCCCGCAAATCGCGCGACGGTTTGGCAAAGGTCCTGCCCAGCAATTTGACCGGGTCCATCGGGCAGTCGCTGATCATCATGGGCTTTGGCCTGCTGACGATCCGCGCGCTTGATGCGATGGTCGATGATGAAAACGCACTTTTTTGATGTCACTTGTTGCGAAATCAGTATGCAAAGGGATGAGGAAATGAAGGTTATGCGTAGCACTGCGGTGGCAGCGATGTTTGCTGCTTTGACCGCATGTAGTGGCAGCGTCGACGTTCGAGATGGGCCTCAGGCGGTTCATCCCAGCCCCTCTGCGCTGGCGCAAGGGACGGCATCCCGCGCCGTTTCAACACCTGTCGCATCCGCGCCCGACGGACAGTCCGAGACCAAAAGCCTGTTTGACGCCTATTGCACCGACGGAATGAACAACAATTCGCGGGTTTCTGCAGTTATGGCAAGCGGACGATTTGGCAAACTGCAGTTTGGCAAGCTGCCGGTGGCTGGCTTTGAAGACCTCGTCTTTGTCTTTTACAAACTCAAATCCGGAAGCGCTCAAATCGGTTTCGGCTCGCGAAGGGGAACAGAAGATTACTGCGTTGCGGTCGATGGCACCGCAACAGGCAAGGAATATTACATAACTGGGCCAACATGACCAAAACCAGCAATGCGATGCAGGAGAACAGCCAAGTTATGCCTTCTTCGCACAGCGGCTGAACCAAACGTAGAATTTCAAAAGCAACGCATATGCAGTGTTTGCGAAACTCAGAATTGATCAAGGGACGGCACTGCCGTCGAAACAAAAGGAGACGCCGCAAATGGCCGTACTCATAGACGAAAACACCAAAGTGATCTGTCAGGGCCTAACCGGCTCTCAGGGTACATTCCACACCGAGCAAGCGATTGCTTATGGCACTAAAATGGTTGGCGGTGTAACGCCCGGCAAAGGCGGTCAAACCCATCTGGATCTGCCCGTGTTCAACTCAGTCCACGAAGCGCGCCATGTGACCGAGGCCAACGCCACCGTCATCTATGTGCCCCCTCCCTTCGCAGCCGATTCCATCCTCGAAGCGATTGACGCCGAAATGGAACTAATCATCTGCATCACCGAAGGTATTCCGGTTCTGGACATGATGCGGGTCAAGCGCGCGCTGGACGGATCCAAATCGCGCCTGATCGGGCCAAACTGCCCCGGTGTCATCACCCCTGACGCCTGCAAAATCGGTATCATGCCGGGCCACATCCACAAGCGCGGTACCTGCGGGGTTGTCTCACGCTCGGGCACGCTTACCTATGAAGCCGTGAAACA
>JAPKCR010000150.1 GCA_026421135.1 Sulfitobacter sp.
GGAGACGAGCGGGGCATCTGTTGTGCAAAGGGGGCATGTCATGGGGTGAGGTGTTGGGCGGTGGTGTGGGGCGCGCAATGGGATTGGGTTAAAACACCCCGCCCGATCCGTGGGGTGTGAGGCAGATCGCCCGCCCCGTTGAGGGCAATCCGGGCGCTGCAAGGTCGTAGATTTGATATCATCTATGCAAAACCCGATCTCACTGGCTCTTCAACTATTGCAGCAGAAGGGACACAAGATTTGTTAATACATTTGCCATAATTTCGGCGGCTATAGTCGACTTTTTGATGGTCTGCTTTTAGCCGTCCATCTTCAAGGCGCTAATAAACGCTTCCTGCGGGATATCCACCTTACCGAACTGGCGCATCTTCTTCTTACCCGCCTTCTGCTTATCCAGCAGCTTGCGCTTCCTAGACGCATCGCCGCCGTAGCATTTTGCGGTCACGTCCTTGCGCATTGCGCTCAACGTCTCGCGGGCAATCACCTTACCGCCGATGGCCGCTTGGATAGGGATCTTGAACATGTGGCGCGGGATCAGGTCTTTGAGCTTTTCCACCATCGCACGGCCACGGGTTTCGGCGCGGTCACGGTGAACCATGGTTGACAGGGCATCAACAGGTTCGTCGTTCACAAGGATCGACATTTTGACCAGATTGTCCTGACGGTAGCCGATCATCTGATAGTCAAAGGACGCATAGCCCTTGGTCACCGATTTCAGGCGGTCGTAAAAGTCGAAAACCACTTCGTTCAGTGGCAGGTCATAGACCACCATCGCGCGGCTGCCCGCATAGGTCAGGTCCATCTGGATGCCACGACGGTCTTGGCACAGCTTCAGCACGTCGCCCAGATATTCATCCGGCACAAGGATCGTCGCCTTGATGCGGGGCTCTTCAATGTGGTCCACGAACGTCAGGTCAACCATGTCAGCAGGGTTGTGCAACTGCGTGACGGTGCCGTCTTTCATATGGATGTCGTAAATAACCGACGGGGCCGTGGTAATCAGATCGATGTCATATTCGCGTTCAATCCGGTCGCGGATAACCTCAAGGTGCAACAGGCCCAAGAACCCGCAACGGAAACCGAACCCAAGTGCTGCTGATGTTTCCATCTCAAAGCTGAAAGACGCGTCGTTCAAGGCCAGTTTTTCAATGCTATCGCGCAGGTCTTCGAATTCGGCAGCGTCCACGGGGAACAGACCACAGAACACCACGGGCTGCGCAGGCTTAAAGCCGGGCAATGCCTTGTCGCAGCCTTTTTTCTCGTGGGTAATCGTATCGCCGACCCGTGTGTCACGGACCTGCTTGATCGACGCGGTGAGAAAGCCGATTTCGCCCGGCCCCAATACGTCAATTTCGGTCATCGCGGGGCGGAACACGCCGATGCGATCAACGTGATGCACGGACCCGTTTTGCATCATGCGGATACGGTCGCCTTTTTTCAGCTGACCGTCCATGATGCGGACCAGAACGATAACGCCCAGATAGCTGTCGTACCACGAATCAACCAGCATCGCCTTGAGCGGCGCGTCCAGCGTGCCCTTGGGCGCGGGCAAACGGTGCACAACGGCCTCGAGGGTTTCGATAATACCGACGCCGGTTTTGGCCGACACGCGGATCGCCTCTGAGGCATCAATGCCGATCACGTCTTCGATCTGTTCGGCGACGCGGTCACAATCGGTGGCGGGCAGGTCGATCTTGTTCAGAACCGGCACAATCTCGTGATCCGCATCGAGCGCGTGATAAACGTTGGCCAATGTCTGCGCTTCGACGCCTTGGGTGCTGTCAACAACCAGCAAAGAACCTTCAACGGCACGCATGGACCGCGAGACTTCATAGGCAAAGTCGACGTGGCCGGGGGTGTCGATCAGGTTGAGAACGTAATTCTCACCGTTGAGCGCTTTGTAATCGATCCGCACGGTCTGGGCTTTGATCGTGATGCCCCGCTCGCGTTCGATGTCCATGCTGTCGAGCATTTGCTCTTTCATATCGCGCAAGGCGACTGTGTTCGTCTCTTGGATAAGACGATCAGCGAGTGTGGATTTACCATGGTCGATATGCGCGACGATGGAGAAATTGCGGATGTGTGAAAGTGCTGTCATGAATAGGGATATGGTGCGGTTTTAAGCGCTGGTCAATGGGGCGGATGACCCGTTGGCGTTGATGGTTACGCCCTGCCTCACGGGCACACTGCTTCAGCGATAGATTTCCTTCTTTCACAGATCGATCAATACAAGGAGCAGACGCGGGCAACACCTATGCAAAATTTGCATATCACCCTGAAATATCAAGAAAATAAGGACTGCCCTCCAGCTCACTTTTGCTTGAACAGGGCCTTCATGCAACACTTCGAGTTAGTTAGGGTGCCTTATGGTTTTGTACGCATCGAGTCTGTTCTAGGCTTGAAGTCTCTATTGGCCTGCGACTCTGTGGGCCGGGTGAACAAGGAATTTAGAGATGAAGATCAAACAATCGCTTGGAACTTCAACTATCGCCGCACTTGGAATGGCGTTGGTACCCGCGTTGGCGCAAGCGCAATCCGCAGATCCTGTTTGGGATTTTTACGGTCACTTGAACTTGGGCGTGATCAATGTAGATGATGGCGTCGACAGCAATTCGGCATTTACAGACAACGACAACTCGAACAGCCGCATCGGCCTGAAAATGACACAGGCGTTGCAGGGCGGGTCCGAGTTGAAGCTGACGTTCGAGACCGGTTAGGGCCTGACTGGGTCGTCCAGCTTGGACGGACAAGACAATGATTTCAATGCCGAATACCGCCGGACAGAGCTGCGAAAGCTTGACGTGGCTTACCGCACGCCAACCATGGGGACGTTCTCTTTTGGTCAGGGCAGCACGTCGACAGATGGTTCCGCCGAAGCTGATTATTCGGGCACAGGCGTTGCCGCATATGTCGGCATCAACGATATCGCAGGCGGTCAATCCTGGCGCCTTGCCAATGGCACGGTGTCGGCTGTCAAAATCGGCAACACGAACAGCTCTTTCGATGGTGGTCGCCGCCTGCGTATACGGTATGACACGCCAGTATTCAGCGGTTTCTCGGCCTCGGTTTCGGCTGGTCAAGAAGTCCTGAAGTCGGGTGACAACAACGACTATTACGATGTTAGTACACGCTATGCGAAAGACTACGGCGACTACAAGGTCGACGCACGTCTAGGCTATTCCATCCGTGACAGTTCAAACGATCTGGTCATGGGGTCGGCGGCTGTTTTGCATGTACCAACAGGCCTTAGCTTGGCTGTTTCGTCAGGTCGTCGTGTCGGCGGCGAAGCGGATTACGCCTATGTCAAAGCGGGTTTAACGCGCGATTATCTGGCTATTGGATCGACATCGTTCTCGGTCGACTATTATGATGGCAACGATTTCGTTGTGGCCGGGTCCAGCACGTCCTCTGTTGGCGTCGCTGTTGTGCAGCGTCTTGATCAGTATAACACCGAGCTCTACGCGACCTACCGCACGTATGAGTTCGACAGTACTGCCGCGACCTATCAGGACATGGACGTGACCTTTATTGGTGCCCGCTGGAAGTTCTAAAATATTGCCTTTGCCCGATCTCTTCGGGCAAGGGCGTTTGCATTATCGTGAATTGCCCCCTTCCTTATTTTCCGGCATACTTGGTCAAAGCAGAAGGGCAGCAAACGGGATCAACCCGGCGCGCCGAAGATGAGGCATAAAATGTTACGACTTTTTACTATGATCTGTGCGTTGTCCGCCTTGGCAGCTTGTGGTGGCGCGCGCGGCTATAACCCAAGCGGCGGCTATGGTGGCGGGGCGGTATTGTTCGCGACCGGGCCACTGAATTCCGCCTGTCTGGCGGCTGGTCGCAAGCAGGCCAGTCGGGCACGTTGCGGCTGCATCCAAGCGGTTGCGGACCGCGAGCTTTCGGCAGCAGACCAACGCCGCGGCGTTCGGGTATTCGAAGACCCACATGGCTTACAGGAAGCGCGGCAATCGGACCGTGCCAGCGACAATGCATTCTGGGCTGCTTGGAAGGCGTATGGAAACACCGCACAAACATTGTGCAGCGCAGCATGACCCGCTAACCGACCGGTTTACATCTGTGGGCGGGTCGGCTCTCCAAAGCGTTCGATAAGGCGGTCTTTGATCTGATCGCGTGCGGCGCGATACTGCGCCATTTTTTCCTGACGGGTTTCGCCCAGACCCGTGGGGTCAAGGATCGGCCAGTATTCAACAGTCAGGTGATAAAACCGCGTCAGTTCCAGCGCACGACGCTGGCTGGCGGGGCTAAGGGCGATGACCAGATCGAACGAGCTTAGATCGTCGCCCCAATTTTCCATCTCGTCGAAACTGCGCGACCGATGCCGCGAAAGTTCAACATTCAGTTCCTGACAGACGGCGATCGAAAAGCCGTCAATCTCAAGATCATTCATGACGCCTACGGACTGCACATAGGTGCCAGTGCCGTAAAACTTTTTCATCAACCCTTCGGCCATGGGGGACCGTACCGCGTTGTGATCGCAGCAAAACAGCACTGATTGAGGCAGTTCTTCGGCCATTTATCCGCCGTAATGCAGGACACAGATCAGTGTGAAAAGACGTCGCGCCGTATCTGTGTCAATCTCGGCCTTGCCTTCCAGACGCTCTTGCAGCACCCGCGATCCTTCGTTGTGGATGCCCCGGCGGGCCATGTCGATTGTCTCAATCTGCGCAGGTGCGGATTTCTTCACCGCCTCAAAGTAGGATTCACAAATCTGGAAATAGTCTTTGACGACCTGCCGGAATGGTCCCAACGACAAATGAAATTCCGCCGCTTTCTCATCGTTTTCCGTGTTCACATCGAACACCAGACGCTTGTCGCGGATGGAAAGCCCCAAATGATACGGCCCCTGCGACACGGGCCGGTCATCCCTGTTGGGCAGCGTGAACACGTTGTCTTCGAGCAGGTCAAACAACGCAACTTTGGGTTCTTGTTCGATCTCGGGCGTGGGCGGCGGAAGGTTTGTGTCATCAAGCACGATATGCGTGATCCGAGACATGGGTTTCTCAATTCATACTTAGGTTCGGGCGACCATAGACCGCCAAAATGAGTTGTTCAATCATGGTCGCGGCGTCACTCGTTCAGCCTGCCTAGGCGGGCCGTTACTGAAAGCCCGTGGGCCTCAAGGCTTTCGGAGCGGGCGAGCCGTTCCGCAGATGGTCCGATCGCACGCAAGGCTTGCGGGGTCATGCGGGCAAGCGTGGTTCGCTTCATGAAATCTAGCACGGACAGTCCCGAGGAGAACCGAGCCGAGCGCGCAGTTGGCAGAACGTGATTTGGCCCGCCGATATAGTCGCCAATTGCCTCTGGCGTCCATTGGCCCAGAAAAATTGCCCCGGCATGGGTGATTTGCGCGCTCAACGCGTCCACATCCGCAACGCATAACTCAAGGTGTTCAGGTGCGATACGGTTGCTGAGCCTTGCGGCAACGGCAACATCGGGTACCGTGATGATCGCGCCATTGTCACGCCAGCTTGCCCCGGCGATCTTGCGTCGCTCAAGCGTGTCGAGACGCTTTTCAACGGCTGCTGCGACGGCTTTGCCAAAATCCGCATCGGTCGTGATCAAGATAGACTGCGCACTTTCGTCATGTTCGGCCTGCGACAGCAGATCAAGCGCGATCCAGTCAGGATCATTGTCGGCGTCGGCAATCACCAATATCTCGGACGGGCCAGCGATCATGTCGATGCCAACCTTGCCAAACACGCGGCGCTTTGCAGCAGCCACATAGGCATTGCCCGGTCCGGTAATCTTGTCGACTGGTGGAATAGTGTCGGTGCCATAGGCCAACGCCGCAACAGCCTGCGCACCGCCAATGCGGTAGATTTCATCGACACCGGCAATGCGGGCAGCGAGCAAAACCAGCGGATTTAGAATACCGTCAGGTGTCGGCACGACCATCGCGAGGCGCTCCACGCCAGCGACCTTGGCCGGGATCGCGTTCATCAGCACGGATGACGGATAGCTGGCAAGCCCACCGGGCACATAAAGACCCGCAGCCGAAACGGCGGTCCAGCGCCAGCCCAAGGTCGCGCCGACCCCATCCGTCCATTCAGCGTCTTCTGGCAATTGGCGGGCGTGGTAATCGCGAATTCGGGTGGCTGCCAGTTCCAATGCGGCGCGATCTTCCGTTGATACTTGCGCTACGGCGGTGTCGACTTCGGCAGCCGTGATACGTAGCGTTTCAGCGGTAAGGGCGATGCGGTCAAACTGTTGGGTCAGCGCGATTACCGCTGCATCCCCGCGTTCGCGGACCTGCGCAATGATGTCTGCGACGGTGTCGTCTACGTCCGTGCTTTCCTCGCGCTTGGCCGACAGCAGGGC
>JAPKCR010000151.1 GCA_026421135.1 Sulfitobacter sp.
GTTCACTTGATCGCTGTCTGTATTTTGGCAGATCAACCGGTGTTCGGACATATCCTCGAGCCGTTGCGGTGTACCATGCTCCGCCAGATAGGCAGGAGAGGCATAGAGGCACATCTTGATCATCATCAGCTTTTTGCGGACCAGGTCGGCCTGCGATGGCTCTTTCATGCGTATGGCGACGTCTGCTTCGCGCATGGGCAGGTCCAGCACACGTTCTTCCAGCATCAGGTCCACTTTGAGGTCGGGGTATTTCTCGTAGAGCTTGGGCAGACGCGGGGCAAGCCAAAGGGTGCCAAAACCGGTGGTGGTGGTGACACGCAGTTCGCCAAATACTTCTTCTTCGCTGTCGCGGATGCGTGCGGCTGCGGTATCAAGCCGTTTGCTCATCGCGACGGTGGCGTCAAAAAGCAGCTCACCCTGTTCGGTCAGAATCAGGCCGCGGGCATGGCGGTGGAATAGATTGGTGTTCAGCTGTTCCTCAAGCCCACGGATTTGCCGGCTGACAGCCGATTGTGACAGGTTCAGTTTGTCACCCGCATGGGTCAGGCTGCCGGCATCTGCGACAGCGTGAAATATTCTGAGCTTGTCCCAATCCATGAGGACTTCCTTTATAAAGGATGATCATTTTTTAGCGATCACCGTGTTTGCGCTAAACGGGTGTTTAAAACAACCCTGCGCCATGCTGCATCGCAACATAATGTGCCAAGGTTAAACATCCTATGGGCGATGTCTATTTTTTCGTCTGAATGCCCAAGCGGTGGACAAAACACAAAGCTAGACAGGTCAGCTTTTATGACCTAGATTGGTGGATATGCATTAACTGCACGTAGGGGAGGACGCGCCATGGGTACGCAAAAGATTTCTTTGAATGATCGGTTCGACTTGGAAAAGTCCCCCGTTTTGCTGAACGGTACGCAGGCATTGGTGCGTATGATGATGATGCAAAAGGCGCGCGACCGGGTCGCCGGGCTGAACACCGCTGGGTATGTGACCGGTTATCGTGGATCGCCACTAGGTGCCGTTGATTTGCAGATGGAACGCGCTGCCAAGTATTTGGCTGAATATGACGTGTTGTTCGAGCCGGGACTGAACGAAGACTTGGCCGCGACCGCTCTTTGGGGCACCCAGCAGGCCGAATTGCGCGGTGAGGGGAAATTCGACGGCGTTTTTGGTCTGTGGTATGGCAAAGGGCCGGGGGTTGATCGTTCCGGCGACGTGATGCGCCACGCCAATATGGCGGGATCGTCAAAGCACGGTGGTGTGCTGATGGCGATGGGGGATGACCACACTGGCGAATCCTCGACCGTGCTGCACCAGTCCGAATGGGCGATGATGGATGCCTATATGCCCATCGTTAGCCCTGCCGGTGTGCAGGAAATCATGGATTACGGAATTTACGGGTGGGCGTTGTCGCGGTTTTCGGGGCTTTGGGTTGGCCTGAAGACAATGAAGGACACGGTCGAGGCGACATCGGTCGTTAATGGTGATCCGCACCGGATGCAGTTGGTGACGCCTGATTTTGACATGCCAGAGGGTGGGTTGAACATTCGGCTGATCGATACGCCGCATCTGCAAGAAGCGCGGATGATCGACCACAAACGATTTGCCGCCGAAGCGTTTTCCCATGCCAATAAGATTGACAAACGCATGTGGGGCAAGCGCGGTGCGAAAATCGGTTTTGTCGCGGCAGGCAAGAACTGGCTGGATCTACTGCACGCCATGAGCCTGCTGAACATCGACGAAAACGAGGCCGAACGGCTGGGGATCACACTGTATAAGGTCGGGCAAACCTTCCCACTGGATATGAAGGGTTTCCACAAGTGGGCTGAGGGGCTGGATCTGGTCGTTGTGGTCGAAGAAAAGCGCAAGCTGATCGAAATTCAAATCAAAGAAGCGCTGTTTTCCGATACCCACCGCCGTGTTTATGGCTGGCACAAGGGGGGCGGCGCTGGAATGGAACATGGCGAAGAGCTGTTCCCGACCCGTGCTGCCCTTGACCCAATCTGGATCGCGGAAAAGCTGGGCGGCATCCTAATTGAGGAAGGCCGCAATACTGACGGCATCAAGGCCGGGATGGAGGCGTTGGATAACGCGCGCCGCGCTGACAATGCCGAAGATATCGCCGCGCGTGTGCCGTATTTCTGTTCGGGTTGTCCGCACAATAGTTCAACCAAACTGCCCGAGGGCAGCCGTGCTTATGCAGGAATTGGGTGCCATTATATGGTGCAGTGGATGGACCGGGAAACCACCGGTTACACCCACATGGGGGGCGAGGGTGCAAACTGGATCGGGGAATCGCATTTCTCGACGCGCGAGCATGTGTTTCAAAACCTTGGCGACGGCACTTATAACCACTCGGGAATCCTGGCGATCCGTGCCGCCCTAGCGGCGAAAACCAACATCACCTATAAAATTCTCTACAACGATGCGGTTGCGATGACCGGTGGCCAGCACAACGAAGGCGATCTGGATGCGCCTCGTATTGTGGCAGAGCTAAGCGCAATGGGCGTGAAAAATATCGCCGTGGTGTACGACGAGAAAGAAGACGTGGATCCGGCGGACTTTAAGGGTGTGCCGATGTTTGAGCGTGCCGAACTGCAAACGGTCCAAGAGAACTTTACCAAGCATAAAGGCGTCAGCGCTATCGTCTATATCCAGACCTGCGCCGCTGAAAAACGCCGTCGTCGCAAGCGTGGCCTGTTTCCTGACCCCGACAAGCGTGTATTCATCAACACCGATGTTTGCGAAGGCTGTGGCGATTGTGGCGTGCAATCCAACTGCGTGTCGATTGTGCCGTTTGAGACCGAGTTAGGGCGAAAGCGCGAGATTGACCAATCATCGTGCAACAAGGATTATTCCTGCCTCAAAGGGTTTTGCCCGTCTTTCGTGACCCTCGAGGGCGCGAAAATTCGCAAGGATCCAACAACCCAGGTCAAGATCCCCGACCTGCCTTACCCCGCGCTGCCTGCCATTGACGGTACCTTTAATGTGGTAATCACCGGTGTTGGCGGCACGGGCGTTGTCACCATCGGTGCCGTGCTGGCACAAGCCGCGCAGATTGACGGTAAGGGCGCTGGCATGATGGAAATGGCGGGATTGGCGCAAAAGGGCGGTGCGGTTCACATCCATTGTCGATTGGCTGAGCGGCCCGAAGATATCAGCGCCATCCGTGTGGCGACCGGAGAGGCCGATGCCCTGATCGGCGGCGATCTGGTGGTGTCTGCGGGTAACAAAACACTGGGTCTGACGCGCGCTGGGCGGACGGGCGCGGTAGTGAATTCGCATCAGATTATCACGGGTGATTTTACACGCGATACCGAATTTCAGATGCCCTATGATCGATTGACCCTAGCGCTCGAGGCCCGGTTGAAGGACGACGTGGCGCTGTTCGATGCCTCCGATCTGGCCAAGGCGACGCTTGGGGATTCAATTTACTCCAACATGATGATCTTTGGCGCGGCGTGGCAGAAGGGGCTGGTCCCGTTGTCGCTAGACTCTCTCCAAGAAGCGATCCGCCTGAATGGCGCTGCGGTCGAACGCAACCTCAAGGCGTTTGAGTTGGGCCGCTGGGCGGTGTTGTATCCAGCAGAGGCGGCGCAGGTCACCACACCCAACGTGGTGCAAATGCCCAAGTCACTGGACGAAAAAATCGCGTTCCGGATTGATCATCTGACGGCCTATCAGGGCAAGGGTCTGGCCAAACGCTATGCCAAGATGCTGGAACCAATCGCTGATAGTGCGCTTAAGGAGGCGGTGGCATTGGGGTACCATAAATTGCTGTCTTATAAGGATGAATACGAGGTCGCTCGTCTGTTGAAGACTACGCGGGCCAAGGTGAATGCTGAATTTGATGGCGATCCAAAAATTACCTTTAACCTTGCGCCACCGATGCTTTCCAAGACGGGCGCGGATGGACGCCCGATGAAACGCGCCTTTGGAGAATGGCTCGAAACGCCGCTGGCGGTGCTGAAACGGCTCAAATTCCTGCGCGGCACGCCATTTGATCCCTTTGGCCGGACCGAGGAACGCAAGATGGAGCGGTCGCTGATCAAGCAGTACGAGGCCGACATGAAAGCTGTGCTGCCGAAATTCGCTGATCAGACCCGGGAGGCCATCATTGCGCTGGCCGAACTTCCCTTGCAAATCAGAGGCTTTGGCCCAGTTAAACAAGCGAATGAGGCAAAGGCAGCGAAGCGACGTGAGGAATTGCTGGCGGTGATCCGCGCCGGAGGGACGACGACGTCAAAAGCAGCGGAATAGGGGCTGGCTGTCATGCGATTGTCATGAAATTGGCGTAGGGCAAGACCGTCACCCAAGAAAGATACTGAAATGGGCCAACCCGAACCGCTTTCCGCCCACGAAATTAGCTATGCCTATTCGGCGCGCAGCAAGCCGGGCCGTGCGTTCATCCGCTTGATGGAGAACTCAACCGGCAGGTTGGGGCTGATCAAGCGGGCGTCAGGCTATGAGCAGGAGCTGGCCTCGGGCAGGTGCTTTTTTGATGTCATGGTGCATCGCTATGGGCTGAGTTTGGATGTGGTGAGCGGCAATCTGGACCGTATTCCCGCAACGGGGCCAGTGATATTTCTGGCGAACCACCCTTACGGCATTTTGGATGGGTTAATGCTGGGCCATATCATATCCCGCACCCGGCCTGATTTCAAAATCATGGCGCATTCGGTCTTTAACCGCGTACCAGAATTGAACAGGCACCTGTTGCCGATCAGCTTTGATCAAGACAGGGCAGCCCTTGCTTTGAACCTGCACACGCGCAAAGCAGCGCTGGATTATCTGGGGCAGGGCGGCGCAGTAGGTATTTTTCCCGGTGGAACGGTTAGCACTGGCGCGCGCCCGTTTTCCAAGCCGATGGATCCCTGCTGGCGCAGCTTTACGGCTCGGATGATCGGCAAGTCGCATGCCACTGTTGTACCGATCTATTTTGACGGTCACACCAGCCGTCTGTTCCAGATTGCTAGCCATTTGCACAGCAGTTTACGGTTGGGTCTGTTGATCAAGGAATTTAGCAAACGTGTTGATACGCCTGTGCGTGTCGTGATTGGTGATCCGATCGGCAGAAACGTGCTGAACCCTTTGGCAAAAGACGCAAAAGCGATGATGGATTTCCTGCGCAAAGCCACGTATGACTTGTCACCAGACCCGGCCAAGACATTTGATCTGGGCTTTGAATTTGAAGATCGGCGTCGCGCCGACAGGTAACGGCAAGAAAAAATGGCAGTTGGTATTTTTGATTCAGGCCTTGGCGGGTTGACCGTCTGGGATGCGGTGCAAAAGCAGTTGCCCAACGTGGATTTCGTCTATTTGGCCGACAGTGCCCATGCGCCTTACGGTGTGCGCACAGCAGATGACATTTACAATCTGACTGTAACCGCGACCCAGCGGTTATTCGATGCGGGCTGTGATCTGGTTGTTTTGGCCTGCAACACGGCATCGGCGGCGGCGTTGCGCCGCATGCAGGAATCCTGGATACCGTCGGACAAGCGGGTTTTGGGCGTGTTCGTCCCCCTGATCGAGGCGATGACTGAACGCGAGTGGGGCGATAATTCCCCCCCGCGCGAAGTCGATCTGAAGCATGTCGCGTTATTTGCAACGCCTGCGACGGTGGCCAGCCGCGCGTTTCAACGCGAGTTGGCATTTCGCGCCATTGGCGTGGACGTTGAGGCGCAGGCCTGTGGCGGTGTTGTGGATGCCATTGAAGAAGGTGACTTTATCCTTGCAGAGGCGCTGGTGCGCAGCCATGTCGATGCCTTGCGGCGCAAAATGCCGCATCCGCAGGCTGCGATCCTAGGCTGTACGCATTATCCGCTGATGCAGGAAACCTTTCAGGATGCGTTGGGACCGGATGTAAAAGTGTTCAGCCAGGCCAATCTGGTGGCGCACAGCCTGGGTGATTATCTAAAGCGCCATCCCAATATGATGGGCACGGGCGAGGCGGCATTCCTGACCACAGGCGACCCGAAGAAAGTCAGCAGTCGAGCGACGCAATTCTTGCGACGACCGTTAACGTTTCAGGCCGCTTAAGACCCCGTAATATTTTTCCAAACGGAACCCGACACAATGTACAATATCGCTATTCTCGGTGCCTCTGGCTATACTGGCGCTGAACTGATCCGGTTGATTTCCAGCCATTCATCTATGCAAATCAAGGCGTTGGGTGCGAACTCTAAGGCGGGGCAAGCGATGGCCGAGGTGTTTCCACATTTGCGCCATCTGAGCCTACCGGCCCTTGTCCTTATTGAAGATATTGATTTCTCCGATATCGATCTGTGCTTCTGCGCCTTGCCGCACAAAACCAGCCAAGAGGTAATCGCAGCGC
>JAPKCR010000780.1 GCA_026421135.1 Sulfitobacter sp.
TTGGCTTTGGGATTTGGCCAACCCTGTCGGCCCCTGTCCAAATCCGCATCGGTATCCTGAACCTGCTGACCCAATCTGCGATCACCGAAATCGTCACACGGTTTGCACAGGCGATGAATGACATCGGCGCACAGGTCGATATCGATGAAATCACCGCAGATCTTGAAACACATTACCAATCCGCTCTGGCGGCATAGGGGCGATCAGATGGATATTCACGAATACCAAGCAAAAGAAGTTCTTAGCAATTTCGGTGTTGAAATCCCCGCAGGTGCGCTGGCCTACAGCCCTGAACAGGCGGCTTACCGCGCCCGCGAAATGGGTGGCGAAAAGTGGATTGTGAAGGCGCAAGTGCATGCTGGTGGGCGTGGCAAAGCAGGCGGCGTAACGCTGTGTGATAACGAACATGAAATTCAGGAAGCCTGTGAGGGTATGTTCGGGCGCAAGCTTGTGACGCATCAAACTGGTCCTGAAGGCAAAGGTATTTACCGCATCTATGTCGAGGCCGCCGTGCCGATTGAACGCGAGATTTATCTTGGTTTCGTACTGGATCGCACCAGCCAACGGATCATGATTGTCGCCTCTGCCGAAGGCGGAATGGAGATCGAAGATATCTCTGAAAATCGCCCCGACAGTATCATCCGCTCGACTGTCGAACCCGCTGTGGGTTTGCGTGATTTCCAAGCCCGCGAGATTGCGTTCAAGCTTGGAATCGAACCTTCGCTGACGCAATCTATGGTGAGGACATTGCAGGGTTGTTATCGTGCGTTTCGCGAACTGGATGCAACGATGGTCGAGATCAACCCACTTGTTGTTACGACAGACAACCGCATATTGGCGCTGGATGCCAAGATGACGTTTGATGACAACGCGTTGTTTCGCCATCCACAGATCAGCGAATTACGCGATAAAAGCCAAGAAGACCCGCGCGAAAGCCGTGCGGCGGATCGCGGCCTGTCTTATGTCGGTCTGGACGGGAATATCGGCTGTATTGTCAATGGCGCAGGCCTTGCGATGGCGACGATGGACACGATCAAACTGGCGGGCGGCGAACCCGCGAACTTCCTTGATATTGGTGGGGGTGCTACGCCAGAACGTGTGGCCAAGGCGTTTCGATTGGTGATGTCTGATAACAAGGTTGAAGCGGTTCTTGTCAATATTTTCGCAGGCATCAACCGCTGTGATTGGGTTGCCGAGGGCGTTGTTCAGGCGCTTCAAGAGGTCAAGATCGATGTGCCCGTTATCGTGCGTTTGGCGGGTACCAATGTCGAAGAAGGCATGAAAATCCTCGCAAAAAGTGGCCTACCTATTATCCGTGCGACAACACTGATGGAAGCAGCCGAACGGTCTGTTTCTGCGTGGAAAAGTGACAACACCACAAACCTGAAGGCAGTGAAAGCATGAGCATTTATCTCAATCGCGACACCCGTGTCATCGTTCAAGGTATCACCGGACGTATGGCGCAATTTCACACCAAAGACATGCTGGAATACGGCACCAATGTCGTGGGCGGCGTCGTCCCCGGTAAAGGCGGCGAAACCGTTCATGGTGTGCCAGTTTTTGATACGGTCAAAGAAGCGATCGCCGCGACACAGGCCGAGGCCAGTCTTGTGTTTGTACCACCGCCTTTTGCCGCCGACAGCATCATGGAAGCCGCCGATGCGGGTATTCGGTATTGCGTTTGCATCACTGATGGCATCCCCGCACAAGATATGATCCAAGTAAAACGCTACATGATGCGCTACCCCAAAGAGCGCCGCATGGTGCTGACCGGTCCAAACTGCGCGG
>JAPKCR010000152.1 GCA_026421135.1 Sulfitobacter sp.
CCCAGATCAAGTATTGCTTCCAGATTGGCTGATCGAGAGAGTATTCCTTGCGCAAAAATTCGGCCTTGGCGACACCCTCGGCCTGACCGGTTGCGCGCAGCTCGGCGATCTGGTTCGACAAATAGTCACCCGGTGGCAGGTTGATGATGATAAAGACCAGCACGGATACAACCGCCAGGGTCAGTAACATGGTGATGAAACGCCAGACTGCGTATCTAAGAAAGATCATCGGCTTACCTGTACTAGTGGGTCTTCGAAATAAAACTCGTCAATTCGGTGGATGCCAAAATGTGCACCGGGATCATAGGCCCAGACGCCTTCCTTTGGTACGTTCTTTAGGCGGTTGGACACGACAACGGGTTGGGGTGCCTCGGAGAGTATGCCAATGGCGAACTGCTGTTCGGCATGGATTTTGAGCATCTTTCCCCAAATTTCCATGCGTTCTTGCGTGACATCTGTGTGGGTCCATTCTTTTGCCAGATCCATCAGGTCTTGGGCGGGTTGCATATCGGGGGCTTCGCCTGAATGGCCCAATGTCTGATAATATTGACCCCACTTGGGCCAAGAAAAGAATTCCTGATTGGTAGGGGCGAGATACTTGGGGGATGTCGCGGGACCGGGTATGCCGTTGTCCCAACCAAACCAAACAGCGGACATTGTTCTACCCGCATAGATGCGATTGCGCAGGATGTCGCGGTCTAGCGGGCGCATGATCAGACGGATACCAATGTCGCGCCACGTGTCGGTGATGATTGCCAGCGCGCTTACTTCCTCGCTGCGTTCACCTGCTGTTTCCACAACGAATTCCATCGGCCTGCCATCAGGCAGTTTGCGCAGGCCGGATGGCATGCGTTCGGTCAAACCCATATCATCCAGCAGCGCATTTGCGGCATCGATGTCAAAATCGGCCCATGCATGTAAGTTAGCCTCGTCATACAGAGGGCTTTGGGACAGCGCGGTCATTCCACCCTCTTTCGCGAGGCCAAAATACAGTGCGCGGTTAATCATCCGTCGGTCAATTCCAAGGCTGAGTGCACGGCGGAACCGCACATCGCGCATTATCTTGCGCCAGACCGGATCGGCAAAATTCAGGTTCGGATAAATCGCAATTTGACTTGCTGCACCATTGGCCCACAAAAACACTTTGTATTTGCCGCCGTCGACTTCGCCCTTTTTCAGGATCGAAATATCGGGAAAGTCCAAACCGCGAGATTGAAGATCGACTTCGCCTGCGTTGGCCTTGGCCGCGATCAGGCCGCCGCCCACGACATCCATATTCACCACGTCGATATAAGGCAGCTGGGTGCCGTGGCTGTCGATGCGATGGTAGAACGGGTTTTTGACAAACAGCTGGCGTGACTCGTCACTGTCGCTGGTGTTTATCCATGGTTGCAGTGTGGGCAATCGTGGGTTGTCGAATTTATACATGTTATCGCGCTTGTTGTGCAGCGCAGCCCAGCTTTTCACTCGCGCACTACGGACCTCTGCCTTAAGTTTTTCCGGGTCAGCGAAATCGGCATGAAACTGTTTAAGATAGTGGGCGGGGCGATAAACAAACGGTGGACTGGCCTGCGCAAGAAGCGGCAGGAAATCAGGGTTCGGATCATCCCATTCAAAAACGACCGTCAGAGGATCAGGGAATGTGACCTGGACCAGCTTGTCCTCGACAAACATGAATTTGGGTGGTCCGCTTGGCGAGATCTCGGCGTTGTTAACGACGTTCTCCCACCAATATTTGAAATCATCCGAGGTAAGGGGCGCGCCATCAGACCAGCGATGGCCTTCGCGCAGGTGCAGCGTATATTTTCGGCCCTGTTCGACATCCACGGATTTCAGAATATCAGGTGCCAGTGAATAGTCCGGTTGATACCCGATGAGCCGCGCATAGCCATAAACAACCATCTGCCGCACGTCCTTGGACCGCGAGACAAGAGTGCGCAAGGTGCCACCTTGCTTGCCAAAACTGCGCCCCTTTGCGGCCAAATCAACGATCAGCGGCTCTTTGGGCAGGCGATCTTCAACTGGGGGCAGGCTACCGCTTTTGACCTCTTGTGCCCAGAACGAGCTTTCTTGTAGCGGCGGCAGAGATGTTTGCGGCCATAGCGGGGTGGCGATCAAGGAAAGGGCGAGGGCGAGCTTACGCATGACATCTGACCTTGTGACCGGGTTCCAGTTCACGCAAATCCGGGACCTGCATGCCTTCAAAGCGGTATTGTTCCGGCCACAGCCGTGGGGAACCGGCCCCCTTGGCGACCAGATCCAGATCAATCGGACGTTTGATGTCAGGCTCTGGCTGGGCCGCGATGAGCGCTTTAGTATAAGGGTGTTGCGGGTTGTAGAATAACGTATCGGGGGCGGCCTGCTCAACGATAACGCCCGCGCGCATGACCGCGACTTCGTCTGCGATACGCGCAACAACGGCCAAATCGTGGCTTATGAACAGATAGCTTAGGTTTGCGCGTTCCCGGATATCTTCGAGCAGCGACAGGATTTGATCCTGCACAGATACATCCAGCGCCGACGTCGGTTCGTCACAGATCAACAACCTTGGGTCCAGCGTTAAAGCGCGCGCAATCGACAAGCGTTGTCGTTGCCCGCCTGAAAAGGCGTGGGGAAAGCGGCGCATTATATTTGCGTCCAACCCGACCCAGCTTAACATCTCGGCCGCCTTGTCGCGTCGGTCAGAGGCCGATCCGATTCCGTGAATCTCCATCGGTTCTGTGAGGGCTTCCTGAACGCGCATCCGCGGGCTTAGCGATGAATAGGGGTCTTGGAACACCATCTGCGCCTGACACTGGAACATCTTGCGCTCTGTGCTGTCCATTGTGTGAACCGCCATAGGGTCCGCACCTTTTTCCGGACGAAAAAGTACTTCGCCGCCTTTGTCAGGCGTCTCCGCCCCCATTGCGATCCGGGCGCAGGTCGTCTTGCCAGACCCGCTTTCACCGACGATGGCCAGCGTCTTGCCCCGCTGAAGTTGCAAATCGACGATCTGACAGGCTGTGACGGTGACGGGTTTGCGCCACCCGCCGGCCCGCATGGTATAGGTTTTGGACACGTTGCGCAGATCAAGGATGACATCATCGTGGCTGGGCGCGCGGGCCGGGGTAGCGACAAGTGGGATCATCGGTGCCGCGGCAAACAGCTTGGCCGTATAGGGATGCGCGGGGGCACCCAAAATGTCTTTGGCAAGGCCGCTTTCCATAACCCGGCCCTTGTTCATTACAACAACCTCCTGAGCCATGTTGGCAACCACACCCAAATCATGCGTGACAAGGATTACGCCCATGCCTGTTTCTTTTTGGAGGCTGCGGATCAGCCCCAAAACCTGCGCTTGCGTCGTGACGTCCAGCGCGGTGGTCGGTTCGTCAGCAATCAGCAGCTCGGGTTTGGCGACCATGGCCATGGCGATCATCGCGCGTTGGCGCATACCGCCTGACATCTCGAAAGGATAGCTGCGCCAAGCCCGCACGGGATCAACAAACCCCACATGTTCGAACTGTTCCAACACAGTGCGCTTGGCCTCGGCACGACCCATGTTGCGGTGCAGCCGTAACACTTCGGCGACTTGATCGCCCAGACGGTGCAGCGGAGAAAGCGAGCGCATGGGTTCTTGGAAGATCATCGAAATCCGGTCGCCCCGGATATCGCGCATTGCCCGTTCCGGCAACGACATCAATTCGGCTGATGTGCTCGACCCGTGAAACTTTATGGAACCGCTGCGCAGTTGTGCGGCATCTGGCAGAATACGCAGGACCGACCGGCAAGTCAGTGTCTTGCCTGACCCGCTCTCCCCGACCAGTGCCAGTGTTTCTCCGGCGTTGACGCAAAAGCTAACACCATCCACAACCGGCGCGGCATCTCCAAATCCGATTGTAAGGTCATTTACTTCCAAAAGGGGGGTCATCACGGTCCAAACGCATTAAAACTCGACACTACAACTTCGAGTGAAACCGATTAAACCTTCGGCGTCTAGGGGCCTTGGCCAATGATTTAAGGATGTTACTCTCACGATGTGCTGTGATTCATGCGCACTAAGCCGAAAATGAAAGTGAACGGAAAATGAGCCGTCTGGATGTATTTATCAATCGTATGCTGTCGCAGCGCGCTTGCCTTAACCACGCGGTTGAATTGACAAAAGGCCAACCCGGCCCGGTGTTTGAACTTGGCCTGGGAAATGGCCGTACTTTTCACCACATGCGAGAGATCATGCCGGAGCGTGAGATTTTTGTTTTTGAGCGTGCCATCGCATCGAACCCAAACAGTACACCCGCAGAAGATATGGTATTTCTGGGCGACGTCTATGAAACTCTTCCCGCTGCTTTGAAACGGTTCGGTCCTACCGTACGGTTGATCCACGCAGATTTGGGCGGGCATGATTTGGCGAAAAACGATGTATTTGCCAAAGCCCTGTCGCCCTATGTCGAACCCTTGTTGGATCACGGCGGAATCATGGTTTCCAGCGACAGAATGTATTTTCTTCGCCTGAAAGAGATTCCTTTACCGCAAGATGCAGTGCCGGCACGTTGTCATATCTATCAGCGCGGCTAGACTTATCGGTTATCCGGTAACCATTTGATAAATAACAACCTAATTCTAGCCAGCTGCGCAATGTTGTGGCCGGCGCAATATCCGCTTGCGCGTTGTCATCTCCGGCCCTAGGTTCCGTTGTGACATAGTGAAACCAAGTTTCGCATAGTGAAACTAATTCTTGGGAGGGAAATTCATGTCCTTTATCAAAAACCTGTCCTTTGCCGCTGTTGTAGGCTTTGCCGCCTCGGTTGCTGGTGCTGAAACCGTTTTGATCCACGGTGAAGCAGGACCAAACCGTGGTGCCCGCGCAAACGCATTGCAGTGGTTCGCCGATCAAGTTGCCGAACGCTCGGCTGGCGATTTGCGGATGGATATTCAATGGGGTGGCGCGCTGTTCAAAGCGAACGCAGCCGTTCAATCCATTGCCGATGGTGTTGCCGACACAGGGTCGGTCATCGCAGTTTACTACCCGCAAGAGATGGCTGCCTATGGCATCGCGGATCTGCCGGTAAACAACCCTGATGCGTGGGTCGGAATGCGCGCCACGGATGAGCTGATGCGCTCTAACCCGGCGATTGCCGACAACCTGGCCGACAAGAACCTAGTTTACATCGGCACATGGACCACCAGCCAGGTCAACATCGGCTGCAAAGGCGATGCAATCCGGTCGGTCGCTGACATCTCGGGCAAGAAAGTCCGCGGCGTTGGGGCATATGGCAAAGTCTTCGGTGAAGAAGGTGCCAACATGGTCAACATGTCGATATATGACGCGTACCAAGGCCTCGATACGGGCTTGATCGATTGCAGCCAGGGGTATTCCTATGCCGTTGCCGCGCTGAAGCAGGCCGAAGTGATGGACAACTACACCTTGTTGAACTGGGGTCAGGTCGGCGGTGTGGGTATCTTCATGAACAAAGACATGTTCGATTCCCTGACTGCGGAACAGCAGGACGTGCTGACCACTACCGGTGCCGACATGGCCGACGAATTTGGCCGCATGATCACTACGGCGAATGAAAATGCCATTGCCTCAATGAAGGAACAGGGCGTCGAAATCATCGAGCTGTCCGCAGAAGAGCGTGCAAAGCTGGTTGAAGGTGGCCAAAAATATCTGGGCGAATGGGCAGATACCGCCAAAGCGTCCGGCTTGCCTGCCGACGCGATGCTGGAAGACTACGCCGCATTGATCGCCAAATACACGCAAGAGCGTGACACCAATGGCTATCCTTGGGCAAAATCCAGCAACTAAACACATAGCCTTGAGGGGAGGGGACGGGACCATGTTGGTACCACTAGAGAAAATCCTGCTGGGGTTGGGCGCGATTGCGGTCATCCTGCTGGGGGTCTTGATTACAACCAATGTGGTCGCGCGTGCTGTCTTTTCCTCAAGCGTGCCTGACAGCGTCACCATGGTGCGGGAATTGATGGTCGCGGCCATCCTTCTGCCCCTTGGTGCCGCTACGGCCAACCGCGCGCATATCAGCGTCGCGTTTGTGTCTGACCGGTTCGGGCCGCGTTTGCGGTCCTGGCTGATTGTTTTGGGGTCGGTGATGGGGCTGATCGCCCTGGCCGCCCTGATTTACGCAGGCACCCGCGAATTTCTAAGCGTCTGGGAAAAGGGCAGCTTTTTCTATGGCGATTTGAACCTGCCGAAATGGCCGGGACGTCTGCTGTTCATCATCGGTATCGGGGCCTGTTGGCTACGTCTGGCCGAATTGGCGATCCGCGATACCCGCACTATCCTGTCGGGCGGCATCGTGTCGGACGAACAGAACCACACCATTGAAGCT
>JAPKCR010000781.1 GCA_026421135.1 Sulfitobacter sp.
GTGCGGGCAATTACTTTATCCAAGTAGCATTCAGCCTAATGGGTCACATGAAGGGCGGGCCTGCGAAGGCGGCGGTTGTCTCTTCGGCTATGACGGGCCTCATCTCGGGTTCTTCAATCGCGAACGTGGTGACAACGGGTACGTTCACCATTCCATTGATGAAAAAGGTGGGGTTCAGTTCTGAAAAGGCGGGCGCGGTCGAAGTAGCCTCTTCGGTGAACGGTCAGATCATGCCGCCTGTTATGGGCGCTGCGGCCTTCCTAATGGTTGAATATGTCGGAATCCCCTATTTCGACGTGGTCAAACACGCGTTTCTGCCAGCCGTAATTTCCTATATCGCACTGGTGTATATCGTACATCTTGAGGCATTGAAGGCCGGTATGGTTGGCCTCGAACGCCCCTACACGCCCAAGCCCATCCTGCAGCGCCTGCTGGTTTCTGCGTTTATCGTCGCCTGCATCTGTGCGCTTAGCTTTGCCGTCTACTACGGCATGGGCTGGTTGCGCCCGGCATTCCCGAACAGCGCCGGTTACATCATCTTTGGTGCACTAACAGCCGTTTACGCTGCCCTGCTTTATGTCGGTTCAAAAGAAGAACCGCTGAAGCTGGACGATCCGGACGCGCCGGTCACACGTTTGCCAATGCCCGGCCCGACAGTACGGTCCGGTCTGCACTTTATCCTGCCGATCGTCGTGCTGGTTTGGGCGCTAATGGTTGATCGTCTATCCCCTGGCCTGTCTGCCTTTTGGGCGACGACCTATATGGTATTCATCTTGGTCACCCAGCGTCCGCTAATGGCAATCTTTCGTGGTGAAAGCCAGTTTGCCAATGACGTGGTTGAGGGCTTGAAAGACCTGATCGACGGCTTAATCGTTGGCGCGCGCAACATGATCGGTATTGGCATCGCCACGGCGACGGCAGGTATCATCGTGGGGGTTGTCAGCCAAACCGGTGTTGGATCTGCCTTGGCCGATGTGGTCGAAATTCTGTCGGGTGGTAACATTCTGGCGATCCTGTTCTTGACCGCAATCCTGTCGCTGATCCTAGGTATGGGTTTGCCGACCACGGCGAACTACATCGTTGTGTCCGCGCTACTTGCCCCAGTTATCGTGACACTGGGACAGCAAAACGGTCTGATTGTGCCTTTGATCGCTGTGCACCTGTTCGTGTTTTACTTTGGCATCATGGCCGATGTGACTCCGCCCGTGGGTCTGGCCAGCTTTGCGGCTGCCGCTGTATCCGGCGGTGACCCAATTAAAACCGGTGTGGTTGCATTCTTCTATTCGTTGCGCACCGCAGCACTGCCTTTCCTGTTCATCTTCAACACTGAATTGCTGTTGATCAACGTGACCATGGTCCAAGGCATATTTGTCTTCATTGTCGCGACCTTCGCGATGCTGTTGTTTGCAGCGGCGACCCAAGGCTGGTTCTTGGCCAAAAACCGTTTCTACGAAACGATAGCCCTGCTTTTGATCGCATTTACCCTGTTCCGTCCCGGTTTCTGGATGGACATGGTATTCCCGCCGTATCTTGAAGAAGCTCCGGCAGAGATTGTTCAAGCCGCAGCAGATACACCCATTGGCCAAGACTTGCGCATACGGGTTTCCGGTGTCGGTGATTTGGGTGACCCAATTGAATTCGTGGCGCTTTTGCCGATCAGCACAGGCACTACGGGTGAGGAAAAGCTGGAAGCAGCGGGTATCGTGACACGCATGGATGGTGACAAGATGATCATCGACGACGTGCTTTACGATTCACCTGCATCATTGGCGGGTCTGGAC
>JAPKCR010000782.1 GCA_026421135.1 Sulfitobacter sp.
GTTCACGCAATGGGAAGTTCGACAGCGGTTCACCCGCCATGACCCGTGCGGCGATGGATGCGATGGCGCTGTCGGTTGCTTTGGCGACGAAAGGCACGGTCCGCGAGGCGCGTGGATTGACTTCGATTAGATAGATTTCATCGTTGCCTTGATCATCAGGTTTGATCGCGAACTGGATGTTCATCAGGCCGACAACATTCAAGCCGTGCGCCAATGCTTTGGTCTGAACCTTGATCTCTTCGATGATCTCTTTGCTGAGGGAGTAGGGCGGGAGGGAACATGCGCTGTCACCGGAGTGAACGCCTGCTTCTTCAATATGTTGCATGATACCCGCGACGTGTACGTCTTTACCGTCACAGATTGCGTCGACGTCCAGTTCAACCGCGCCCGACAAATAGTGATCGAGTAGGACAGGGCTGTCGCCTGAAACAACAACGGCCTCTGAGATGTAGCGCTCCAGTTGCGCCTGATCGCGCACAATTTCCATAGCACGTCCACCAAGGACATAAGACGGCCGGATCACCAATGGGAAGCCGATGTCGCCTGCGATTTCAAGGGCTTCTGCGTCGGAGTGTGCAAGGCCGTTGTGGGGCTGTTTTAGGCCAAGGTCTTGGACCAGTGCTTGGAACCGTTCGCGGTCTTCGGCCAGATCAATCGCGTCTGGCGTGGTGCCGAGGATTGGGATGCCTTCGTCCTCAAGCGCTTGCGCGATTTTCAACGGCGTTTGGCCGCCGAACTGAACGATGACGCCGTGCAGCGTGCCGTTTTCTTGTTCTTTGGTCAGAATTTCCATGACGTGTTCGAATGTCACGGGTTCGAAATACAAACGATCTGATGTGTCATAATCCGTTGAAACGGTTTCAGGATTGCAGTTGATCATGATCGTTTCATAACCCGCATCTGTCAGCGCAAAGCACGCGTGGCAGCAGCAGTAATCGAATTCGATCCCTTGGCCGATGCGGTTTGGACCGCCGCCTAAGATTACAACTTTATTGCGGTCTGAGGGCCGTGCTTCGCATTCTACGTCGCCCATCATCGGGGCCTCGTAGGTGGAATACATGTAGGGGGTTTGCGCTTCGAACTCTGCGGCGCAGGTGTCGATCCGTTTAAAACAGGCGACGACGTTCAGATCGCGGCGGGCTTTGCGCACTGCGGCTTCTTTTTGGTCGGTCAGGTTTGCAAGGCGCGCGTCGGTAAAGCCCATCATTTTGAGGGCGCGGATGCCGTGTTCGGTGGTTGGTAGACCGTCTGCGCGCACCTCATCTTCGGCTTCGACAATCTCGCGGATGCGGTCAAGGAACCAAGGGTCAAACATGGTGGCCGTGTAGATTTCGTCGTTCGTCAAGCCGTGGCGCATGGCTTGGGCGATGGTACGCATACGGTTGGGTGTGGTTTTGGAGATCGCTTTTATCACGGCGGCTTTGTCTGGTGCGCCTGGAATGTCGACTTCGTCAAAACCTGTCAGGCCGGATTCCATCGAGGCCAGCGCTTTTTGCAAGCTCTCGTGGATGGTACGGCCGATGGCCATCGTTTCGCCCACTGATTTCATGGCCGTTGTTAGGTAGGGTTCGGAGCCTGGGAATTTCTCAAACGCAAACTTCGGGATTTTGGTGACGACATAGTCGATTGTTGGCTCAAAGGACGCAGGCGTGACCTTGGTGATGTCGTTGTCCAATTCGTCCAACGTATACCCAACGGCCAGTTTCGCGGCGATTTTAGCAATCGGGAAACCTGTGGCTTTGGATGCGAGAGCAGATGAGCGTGAAACCCGTGGGTTCAT
>JAPKCR010000783.1 GCA_026421135.1 Sulfitobacter sp.
GCATGACCAACATGCCCGAGGCGAAACTGGCGCGCGAGGCCGAGCTGGATTACGCGTCCATCGCCCTGATCACCGATTATGACAGCTGGCATCCCGACCACGGCGAAGTGGACGTGACCAAAATTATCGAAACCCTCAGGGGCAACGCCGACAAGGGGCGCGATCTGGTGAAACGACTGCCTGCGTTGCTCGGCCAAGACCGCGCACCTTGCCCACACGGCTGTGACCGCGCCCTTGAATTTGCCATCCTCACAGCGCCCGAAGCGCGGGATCCCGACGTCACTGCCAAACTCGACGCCGTCGCAGGGCGCGTCCTCAACCGCTAAGGAAACCACACATGCCCTTCGATCTTTGGCTCACGTTTTGCGCCGCCACAATCGCGCTGCTGCTTATCCCCGGCCCAACGGTTCTGCTGGTGCTCAGCTATGCACTGTCAAAGGGACGCTCTGTCGCGCTGGCCTCGGCGGCAGGCGTCGCATTTGGGGATTTTATCGCCATGACAGCGTCGTTGCTGGGCCTTGGCGCATTGGTCCTCACGTCGGCCACACTGTTCACCGCATTAAAATGGATCGGGGCGATTTACCTTGTCTGGCTCGGGATCAAACTGATCCGATCCGCCCCCGATGCGGGGCTTGATGTCCCGAACGCCACCGTCACGACACGCGGCGTCTTTGCCCATAATGCCGCCGTCACAGCGCTAAATCCCAAATCAATCGCCTTCTTCATCGCCTTCGTGCCGCAATTCGTGAACGCAGAGCTGCCGCTGCTCCCGCAATTTGCCATCCTGATCACCACATTCGTCAGCCTTGCAGCCCTGAACGCGCTGGCCTATGCGCTGATGGCCGATCGCATGCGCCAATTTATTGCGCGGCCCTCAATTATCACATGGATCACCCGCGCGGGTGGCGCCATGCTTATCCTCATGGGGCTGCTCACTGCAACCCTGCGCCGCGCTTAAGGAACCCGCATGAAACAAGTTCAAGACTACATTCGCACCATCCCCGATTTCCCCCACGAGGGGATCATGTTTCGCGATGTGACCACGCTGTTTGCCGATCCACGTGGGTTTCGTTTGGCAATCGACCAGATGCTGCACCCCTACGTGGGCATCCAGATCGACAAAGTTGTGGGGCTGGAGGCACGCGGTTTCATCCTTGGCGGTGCCATTGCGCATCAACTGTCGGTGGGCTTTGTGCCGATCCGCAAACAGGGCAAACTGCCGGGCAAAACGATCTCCCAAGCTTACACATTGGAATACGGTGAGGCGGTGATGGAACTGCACGACGACGCCATTCAACCGGGTGAAAAAATCCTTGTCGTGGACGATCTGCTGGCCACAGGTGGCACCGCCGAGGCCAGCATCAAACTGATCGAACGACTGGGCGGTGAGATCATATCCTGTGCCTTCATCATCGACCTGCCAGCGCTTGGCGGACGGACCAAGCTGGCGAAAATGGGGATGGATGTGACTGTGCTGTGCGAATTTGAGGGCGAATAGATGCGGCGGCTGATCTGTGCCGCCATCATGACCTTGGCCTGCGCGCACACCGCGTGGGCCGATCTTGCGCGGCCTGAAACGGTGGATGACACGCTGATCATTATGCAAGATCAGTTTCAGGCCGATCCACGGGTCAGCAGCATTAACATTGATATCGAACAAAACTACATCAGCTTCCAACTGGGTGACGGCCCGCTGCAAATCAGTCTGCCCGACACAATCCATGACACGCTGCAAAACGCGGCCGATGACACGTTGCGCGAACAGGCGTTAATCCAGT
>JAPKCR010000153.1 GCA_026421135.1 Sulfitobacter sp.
TGAACCTGGCCTTAAGGCTGTGACCTTCACATCGACAAGAGACCCTGCGACCACCGGACCAGCCACGTATATCGACCCGTACGAGAATATTATCACGGACTTTACTAGCCTGGCTTCACGCGGCGAAGTGCCGAGCTGCCTCATGTCAAGCAACCCTGACATTTATTGCGATTCTGAAGGTGGATCGGGCAAACGTATTAAAGCGCTGCTGACCGGCGCAAACCCGTTTGACATACGCCTGCGTACGACACCGTACGCTGGCTCCTCGACGGTTGATTATTTCACCTTCGGGAAAGCATCCAACTTTTCGGGCGCGCGGATGATCGGCTTCGATATCGAATTGCTGGACGCTGACGGCAATCCGATGGGTGCCCTTGCCCCTGAGAATGCTGTATTATTCAACCTTGCTGCTACAGATGTCGGTCTTGGTTCCCGCCTTCCCGACGGCCTGTTTGGTGATGGCGGCAACGAGGGCGCGATCGGGTTCTTTTCCGACGCTAGAGCCTCGCTCGCGCTTACTTCATCCTCCGATGTTCTGGCTTTTGCTGAGTTGACGAACCCCGACTTTGTCCAACACTTTGGCACACAGTTTCTTGACAACTCTATGGTTCCCGAGGGCATTTTCTGGGATGATAACAACGACCCGAGCGACGAAAGCGCGCTTGTTGCTTGGAACAATCTCGCTGGAGGTGGCTGGACTTACGGGACGCTGGAAACGGCAGCCGATCTTAACGCGCGCCTAGCTGAACTGGCGGCCGTTTTGGGTGTCGATGTCGCTGCGTTGAACTACGTCGACGGCGGCCTTTTGCCTGCAGAGATTATTGCTGCCGCAGAAGCAAACGGCCTGTTCGCCGTTGACCCGATTGAGGATTTGCGCAACGCGAACCTGAACTACACAATGACGGTCGGCACAGTTGACGGTGGCGAAGTCACAGTACGTATTTCCCCGAAATTCGCACCAATTGTGGACGCAGCAACATCCGAGCTTCAATTCAAGACTGCGGGCTATCTCGATGCGGCTGCAAACCTTCCGTACTGGGACTTGGGAAATGCTGCGGCATATGAGACCGCGATCTCAGAAATACTGGCAATGGACGATGCTGGACAATCAGAGGCTCTGAATAGTCTTGGCTTTGGCTTCGCGCCAGCGTTTTCCAGTCTTTCGTTTGAAACGTCGCGTTCTCAAATCGATGCGATCACGGGTTCCATACCTTGGAGCGTGAGCGGTGATACTGGAGACGTCGTTACAAGACAAGCAAGTTCCGAAAGCTGGACAATCCGGGATGATCTATACGGCCTCGCATCGCTGGGTATTGCACGTGCGAATTATGATACAACGACTAGCTCCATCGGCTATGATATTGATATGACGTCATTCTCCGTTGGCCTAGAGAAGCGCCTGACCGGAACAGATTCCTCTGTCGGTCTTGCGTTGGGTTATGCGGACGGATCGGCAAGCGCCAATCAGAACCTTGGTGATATCGACACTCAGGGTTATTCTGTAACTGCGTTTACGCGCTCTCGGTTCGGCGATGGTGGATTGATGCAAACGTTGCTTGGCTATCAAGACCTGTCTTACGATTCAACTCGTCCAGTAATGGGTCAGACAGCAACAGGCAGCACAGATGGCTCTCAGGTCTTCTTCGCCTTGAAGGCTGACTACATGCGGGACATGGGTGGTTTCAAAGTAGGTCCAACGGCGTCATTGGAATACTACAACTCCACAACTGACGCCTTCACCGAAACTGGTGCTGGTATTTGGAACCTGGCGGTTGGCGAACAGAAGTCCAAGACTGTTTTGGCTTCGATCGGTGTCCGCGGAGAATACGAATTCCAAGGTAGCGGGAATGGAAGCCGGCTTACTGGCAGCGTCAAATACACAAGAGCATCTGGCGACGATCTGATCATTCAAAGCGGTTTTGCTGGCTTGCCAGGCACAGCCTACACTGTGGTCGGATTGGACGAAAACTTGGTAGATGTAAGTTTTGGAATTGACAGTGTTATGATGTCGACAGCGTCCAGCGAGGTCGCACTACAGGCCGGATATCGCGGTTCTTTTGGCGGCGACTATAAAAGCCAAGGTGTACACGTCGGAATCAACGTGTCGTTCTGAACGGCCCACGACATCTGATAGAAACAGTAAACGGCATCCTGAAGCGGATGCCGTTTTCATATAGGGTAGAGGGTGAGGTGCCCTTAAATTTGTAGACCCTTTGCTTGGTAATTTAGAATCCAAGAGAGATGGATCTGAGTAAGGGAATACGGTTTGCAGATCAGTTCAATCAGAATGCTGTATTGCAGGTCGTAAGCGTGGCTATGGGGTCAGCGAAGTGGCTGAACTGCTGGGGATCAGGATCAAATCACTGTACCGGTGCAAGGCGCAGTTTTCGAAGCCGCCACATGTACGAGCCGAAGCGTTGCATCATGCCGCGGAGATCAAACGATTGAAGCGGGAACTGGCGCGCGTCA
Source organism: Sulfitobacter sp. (assembly GCA_026421135.1). GTDB lineage: Bacteria > Pseudomonadota > Alphaproteobacteria > Rhodobacterales > Rhodobacteraceae > Sulfitobacter. Next base: position 2,470 of record JAPKCR010000153.1, read on the forward strand.
CCGAGGAACGCGCTATCTCAAGAGTAGGCGACCGCGTACTTCGCGCGCGAGTCTCGGTGACGTTAGGGGCACCTCAGTGAGGCTAAATTTCTTCAATCGATCACCGATCAAAACATAGAGCCCAAACCTATTTACGTCTATTTGCATGAAATAGCTCCGCCCGCAGGTGCTTCTTATTTGGTGTCTGGTCGTCATGAAAGCAACGCTGGCATCGGTGGCAAGATCGCGGCTTGGGGGCCATTTCTAAGCGTTGATACCTTCAAGAGGTTGATCGAGAGGCGCAACTGAAGCTAACTTTTAATAAGCTAACCGAGCGGGGCGGGTACCTGACCTACAGTCTCGCCGGACTTTAGCACTATGACGATTTGCGGTCGGACAATGTGGCGATACCTCGGATACTTGTTGGTCTATTTTTTGCCGAAGGACAGGGATAAACGGCTAACGAATACAAAGCTAACTCTGTCACCTGACAAGTGTCCTTTTCGGGTAATCGTGAGGACCATTAGTCGCAACTGACAAGCTATTATTTGGAACGTTTACCTAGGCCTTTCGAGCGCCATGGGAAAGGTGATGCCAGACAAGTGCGAACCAGTCTGCGTTCTCCAGCAACCTCATTTTGATGGAATGCGCAGAATCCGGGCCGCTCGGTAAGTGCGTCGGCGAGGTTCAGTTTGAAATTTGATCGGCCCTTGAGGAGGTGCTCCGCGATGAGCTGCTAGTTGACTGAAGCGTGATCGGATGATCCTGTGCTGCAGTGATACTCCTGTTCCGAAAACAGCGGCTCTATGGGTCCCATACCGTGGGAACATGAAGGCCGGGCGGTTGGTTTTTTAACGCATCGATATAGGATTCCATCTTGTGGTTGAGACCTCTTTTCCGGTTCTTGTGGTACAGAATGCTTGTCTGACCTGTATGATGAAACCCTGGTGGCAGGTTGCACACGATGTCATCATCGCGACAGATGGAGAGCGATAGATTGTCATATTTGACTGCGCCGCTAGTTTTCCGCAGCCTTGGTGCCGCAAAGCCGATCGCCGGCGTAAGAAATGTTTTTGACAAAATCTGTGCCGATGCTGCGCCGAGTGAGTGGCCGATAATAAATTTGGGCCATTTGCTCGGGTCTTTTCCGATCCAATTATAGATAATATTGGCATGTGCCAAAAAACCCTGATGCCAGATGGTGCGCGACACACCTCGCTTCGTGCCAGATGAGAAAACGTCGTTTCGTGCGTGCAAATAGCTCAGTTTCAGCTTCTTGGAACCGACTCTTTTCAGGCGCAAATTGTGTGAGAGATAATCGGCAAAGGAATTACTGCCTGGAATCAAAAGGCACCCATTGCTTAACATGTAGGCTTCGACATTGGCGTGAGGGCAGCTTTTCGTGACTGAAAGTTTGAAGTCCTTTTCCAGCGTCCGGTCGCCTGACGTTAGTTTCTTATGCTTCAGCGTGTACGAAATTTGCGCCAACCTTGCGCATGTCATAACTGAATGATCGACCGCTTCCGATGAACCGAACAGGGCACCGCGGGTCTTGGGCCCAACGACCCCGTCCGCAGTAAGTCCATGGGCTTTTTGGAAAGCCTTGATCGCATTGATCGTTTTCGATCCCTGAACGCCGTCAATTGGTCCCGGCTCAAACTGCAATTTCTTCAACTGCTGTTGAATGCTTTTCCAACTGGTTTTCGACATGTGTAGAAATTCCTTTGGTCGTCAAAGCTTTGCTGCTGATGCAGAGCGGGTGCATCTCGTAGGCGCAAAGCCGCTGGTCTAATCAGTGCTATGCTCTTATGGTCGAAAAAACTGGGAAACGCCTCTGTTATTTTAACTACCTGATTACGAAACTTTTTAATCTGTCATTTTTTCTGACAGTCAGATTTACATTTCGCAGACTTCCTGCCCGAGAGGACACCGGATGAACAGCAGTCTTGTCGCCGTACTTGCAGCGGATGTCGTAGGTTATTCAAAGCTGATGGGGGATGACGCAAAATCCACGCTGGTTGCGCTAAAGCGATTGCGTACCGAAATTTTCGCCCCTGTTGTTGCGTCCAGGCGTGGGCGTGTTGTCAAGAATATGGGTGATGGCTGGATCGTCCTATTTGGGGCTGCCACCGATGCCGCTGCCTGTGCCTTGCAGATCCAGGAATTACAGACCGTCAGCCTGCCTCAGGGTGGTCCCGAAATCCGCCTGAGGCTGGGTGTTCATTTGGGCGATGTCGTCGAAGACGAACATGACATCTATGGCGACGGCGTAAACATCGCTTCGCGGCTTGAACAACTTGCAAACCCCGGCAGCATCGCAATTTCAGACACCGTGTTCGGCATCCTTGATGGCACATTAAGGCCGTCTTTCGATGATGCGGGTGAACGTTCGCTCAAGAATATCGCGAAGCCTATACGGATTTGGACCAGTGGTTCCTTGCATGCTGCTGCCCATTTGGCAGTGCCTGCGAGGGATGGGCTGCGTATTGTGGTGCGCCCGCTGGAAACATCTGATGAACGCATCGAGTTTTCTGAACTTGCCGATGCGCTGACAGGTGATCTGGTGACGTTCTTGAATGCGACGCATTGGCTTTCGGTCAGTACGGGCGAAGCCACCAATCCGGCCTATGTGCTAACTGGCCGTATCCGCACACAGGGTACACGGTTCCGGTTTGAGGTGAAGTTCACCGATCCTTCGGGCTTTGAAATGTGGTCCGACAAGATTGACGGCACTTTGGATGACGTCTTTGACTGGCAAGATCAGGCCAGTGCGACTGTGGTCGGGCGCGTACTGGCCGCGACTTTTGACGCCGAGCGTCGCAAGCTGGATAAGCTGTCCATAGACCAGATGACTGCTGGTGAATGCGAACTGCGTGGCCAGTTGGCCATCGATCGGCTGGACCCGGAAGCATTTGCCTCTGCATTGAAATATTCAAGCGCGGCAATCGAAAAGGATGCGGATCAGCCAACTGCACTAGCATTGGCGCTGGTGGCGTATCTTTCCGCCGTTGTGATGGGCTATGACGAGGTAAGCCGCCCTTATGCCGCCTGTGTACCTGGATGGTGCAAGGCTGCTGCGCCGCTGGCGGCGGATTACCCTTTGCTGAATTTGGCCTTGGGGGTCACAACTTATTCCCAAAGCAGTGATCCGACAGCCTTGCGGATCATCTGCGAGCAAGCTTTGCGCCAATCGTCTTCAGATTTCGTAACGCTGACGCTGAGCGGTTGGGCCTACATCTGGACCGGCGACTATCCTGCGGCGCTGGACTGCTTTCACAAGGCGCGCAAACTGGGCGGGCAAAGCCCTTGGGCCTTGTCCATCCAAGGGGGCCTAGCGCTAGCCTCGCTACAGGCGGGGGATGATGTCGGTGCAATCGAATATGCAAAACAGGGTTTGACGGTGACAGCCAGTTACTCGACCTTGCATAGGATTTTGGCCGCCGCATATGCCCATCAAGGCCAAAACGAAGCCGCGCAGCAATCTGTCGCGACGGCATTGGAGCTAAATCCAAAGGATTCGATCAATGCGATCAATTCGCGGAATATATTTATCGAATCCGTCAGCGCGAACAGGTATCTTGACGGGCTGAGGATGGCCGGGATGCCCGAATAGGGATTCAAAAAGCGCGCAACAATCATATTGTTTAACCGGCGACGCTCGCTTGGCGCAAAACTGGCATTTTGCCCACTGTTGCGATTGCCTTGAATTACTGACTGTCTTGACGTTACCTACTGTCGTCAACAGCCTCGTGGATACTGTCGAAAATCTTGACACTTTCACATTCTGACCAACTTCTAGGACCAATCGATTTCTTGCTGCC
>JAPKCR010000154.1 GCA_026421135.1 Sulfitobacter sp.
ATGTCATCGCTTGCGACAAGGAACGCGGCGATCATCGCGGGCGCACCTATGTCACGGCCAGTGCTGGCAATCACGGGATGTCTGTGGCCGCTGGTGCGCATGCTTTTGGCGCGGCGTCTGTGGTTTATATTGCTGAAACAGTCCCCGAAAGCTTTGCCGCGCGGCTGGCCGAGCAAGGCGCGCAAGTGGTCCGCGAAGGTGCCACCTATGAAGACAGCATGGCCGCTGCGCAGGCCGCCGCAGACGCGAACGGTTGGGCGCTTTTATCTGACAGCTCGTGGCCCGGATATACCGAGCGCCCCCACCGCCTGATGGAAGGCTATTTGGTCTTGATGGCCGAGGCGATTGCCCAGATGCCCGTCGTGCCCACACATATCTTTTTGCAAGCGGGCGTTGGCGGTTTGGCCGGATCTTGCGCTGCGTTGGCGCGGCAGGCATGGGGCGAAGGGCCGCGCATCATTGTCGTGGAACCCGATGCCGCCGCTGCGTTGTACGGATCAATCAAGGCGGGCACCCCGACCGAAAGCACCGGACCGGTCAGTGACATGGGCCGACTGGATTGCAAAATGCCATCGTTAATCGCACTGAAGGGACTGGCACGAGACGCCGATGCCTTTGCCTTGATAACAGAGGCCGAAGGACAGGCCGGCGCAGGGGCCGCAATGGTCGCGGGATTGGCATCCAGCCCATCCGGTGCGGCAGGGATCGCGGGATTGCTTGCGCTATCCGACGCGCAAAAGGCTGATCTTGGGATCACTGCAGCATCGGTTGTCCTGACGGTTCTAAGCGAAGGTCCAGCGACCTGATGCGCGGATTTGCGCAAAGCGAATACGAAGCACGCCTTGCGCGCGCGCAAAAACTGATGGCCGCCCATGACCTGTCCGCAATGCTGCTGACCACCGAGGCTGAGATCCGCTATTTCACGGGGTTTCTAACCCGGTTTTGGGAAAGCCCGTCCCGCGCGTGGTATTTGGTGGTTCCTGCCATTGGCAAACCGATTGCAGTAATACCGTCCATCGGCGCGGCCCTGATGGCGCAGACCTGGGTGGATGACATCCGCACATGGCGCGCGCCTGATCCAGCAGATGACGGGATCAGCCTATTGTCGGATACATTGAATGAAACCGCAGGGGCCGGACGTATTGGCATTCCGTCAGGTTCTGAAACGTATTTGCGTGTTCCCCAAACGGATTGGGGATGGATCAAGTCGGCGACATTTGGGGAATTTGTATCGGACTACGGGATTACAGCCCGTTTGCGTGCGGTCAAATCTGACGCAGAAATTGCCAAGATCGAAATTGCCTGCACGATTGCAGGGCGTGCTTTTGCCCGCGTGCCGCAAATCGCGGCGCAAGGCCGGGCGCTGTCTGCGGTCTTTCGTGACTTTCAACGGCTGCTCCTAGAGGAGGGGGCCGATTGGGTGCCGTATCTGGCGGGCGGTGCAGATCGCGATGGCTATGGCGATGTAATTTCTCCTGCGGCAGACAGGCCATTGGCGCAAGGCGATGTATTGATGCTGGATACAGGTGCTGTGTTTGACGGCTATTTTTGCGACTACGACCGGAATTTTTCCATTGGGCCTGTATCCGCAACCGCCCGCGATGCCCATGCGCGGTTGATTGACGCGGTGAATGCGGCTGCGGATATCACGCGTCCCGGCGCAACGGCTGCGCAGCTTTTCCACGCGATGGACAAGGTCGTGACCGGCGGGGCAGGTGGATCGGACGCCGGGCGTTTGGGGCATGGGCTGGGCATGCAATTGACCGAAGGTATGTCGCTGATCGCGGCTGACCCGACTGTGCTGGCCGAAGGAATGGTTCTGACCCTTGAACCAGGGATTGATACAGTTGACGGCCGCATCATGGTGCACGAGGAAAACATCGTGGTCACGCAAGACGGTTGTCGTTTCCTAAGCCCACGTGCTGGGCCTGAAATGATGGTGATCGAATGAGCTATCCGTATAAATCGGTCCCGGCGCTTGACGCAGCCCTCGGGCTGATCGTCCTGCAGGCCGATGAAACCCTAGAAGGGGACATGCGCGCGATGATGCCGCTGGAAACAGCGCTTTATGTCAGCAGAGTTCCCAGTGGCGATGCCGTAACCTCTGACACTTTGGCGGAAATGGCCGTGCATCTAACCGGCGCTGCAGGCCTGTTGCCCCATGCCGCCCGGTTTACGAGCATCGGCTATGGGTGTACGTCCGGTGCCGCTGAAATCGGTTCCGAACGGGTGGCAGGGCTGATCCGCGCAGGGACGCACAGCCCTCATGTCACCAATCCGCTAAGCGCGCTGATTGCCGCGTGTCAGCATCTGGGTCTGACGCGGCTGGCGCTAATGTCGCCCTACGTCGCGCAAGTATCGGCCAAACTGCGCGATGCCCTTGCAGACGAAGGCATTGAAACACCTGTGTTCGGCAGCTTTGACGAGGCAGAAGAAGCCAAAGTCGTGCGCATCGATGCCGCATCTATTGTCGCGGCGGCCGTTGATCTGGCAGCACGTGGCGGGGCAGAGGCGATTTTTCTAAGCTGTACCAACCTGCGCACCCTGAACGTGATCGACCAGATCGAACGGGAAACCAAGATGCCGTGTCTATCCAGCAATCAGGTTTTGGCTTGGGATATGGCGCGGGCAGCAGGAATAACTGCGCGGATACCGGGACACCTGGGGAAAGGCGCTGACAGGCTGCCATAGAGAACGCTTTGGGTTGGGCTGTTCGCTCATAGAGGCATGAAGCGGTGCACTTAGCTGTTCCGTGTGGGAGACAACCTTCCCTGTGGCGCAATATCCCGTGAAGCTGAAACCGGCGCTATGCAGGACCCAAGTCGACAAGTTCTAAATCTGTCATCTTGGTATCATCCTGACAATGTTTGCCCCTCAATCCTTGCACAACGCTAACTAGGGAATGTCCAATCCAACGGAACTGGTTACCTAGCGGCGGGGCCCAGAGATTTTCGCAAGCGTATGTCAGTTGGGAGTTCTATGCTTTCGCAGGCTTCGCCTTGTTTGACCATCTGTATCAACATGCTGGCCGCGCGCCGACCCATTTCGCGGTGTGGAACATGCACCGTGGTCAAGGCCGGATCGGCCAGCATGGCCAGTTCAATGTCGTCAAAACCGGTGATTGATATATCATCCGGCACCCGAAGCCCCATTTCCTTTGCTGCCCGCAATGCGCCTATGGCAAGCACGTCGTTCGCACACATCACCGCCGTGGTATTTGGCGCTTTGGCAAGGGTTGACCGAAACGCGATTTCACCGGCCTCGATCCCATAGGGGGTCTCAGTCAACACCATTTGATCCCCGGAAAGCCCGGCTTCGGTCATAGCGAGCCGGATACCGGCAACCCGTTCGCGCGCCCGGTCGTTTGCTGCGGTCGCGGCTGAAATGCAGGCTATGTTGCGGTGACCGTGCAGGATGACCTGTCGGGCCAGTTCGGCCATGGCGGCCTTGTTGTTAAACCCTACTGCAGGATGTGACTGGTTGGGGTCAAATGACCACGCGACGACAAAGGGCACAGACCGCCTCTTTAGAAAGTCATAAACTTCTTCGCTGCGGTGGTACCCGATCAAAAGGACACCGTCGGCACCGCGGGCGACAATCGTGCGAACCTGTTCGTTCTCAAGCGCTTCGTCATAGGCAGACGAGGCGATCAGAAGCGTTTTACCGTTGCGCACCAGCTCTTCCTGAAAGGCCTGAATGCCGCGGGCGAAAACCGCGTTTTCCATCGTGGGGATCACAACCCCGATGGTGTTCGTCTGTTTGGCCGCCAAAGCGCGTGCCCCGAAATTGGGAGTATAGCCCAGATGCTGCACTGCGCTTAGCACCCGTTCGCGCGTCAGGGGGACGACCAGATCTGGCGAATTCAGACAGCGCGAAACCGTCGCTGTGGATACATTCGCGTAGCGTGCAACATCCGCAAGTGTCGCAATGGGTTTGTCATCGGGTGATTGGTTCATGGGGCTTTATACTTTTTCTCTTGGGTCAAAACTACTGCAGATAAACCTGCGGCTTTAATTCTAATCAAAAAAGTAGCGAGGGCTGCTTCAAATGCATGCATTGGCTATCCGAAGCGGAATATAAACACTTGCTTGAAGCAATGTAAGCGCTTACATCTTAACGAATCGCCGAGTACTGAGCGATTTTGGGGGATAGATGGCATTTCTAATAGCATTGATCTTACTTCTGGCCTTCACAGCCAATGTCGCCATCGGCGCAATTGGCGATGGCCCCCTAGTGGGAAATGTCGGGGAACTGCTGATGCTGATGACGGCATCAGTTTCCTTTGTAGTCGGCATTCTTCAGCGAGAAGCAAAAGCAAAAAAAGGCGCGCAGACGCCTGATACCTAAACGATCTAAACCAAATGGGAGGAACCATAATGAACAAACGCAACAAAGAAATCGTTTCCGCAGAACGCAGAAATTTCCTGAAACTGGCGGGCACGGGCGGCTTTACGGCGGCCATGGTCGCAGGTGCGGGTGGTATGCTGTGGTCTGACGCAGCCGTGGCCCAAACCTCATCCGAAGAGCGCGAGCGCGAAGCCGCTGCAGAGTTCACCATGACACTGGCCACAGCGTATGTATTGGGCGCTGATCGCAGCTATCCCATCATGCAGCTGGACCTGAAAGAAAACATTCAAAACATGACCAACGGTAAGGTCTATGTGCGTCTGGCCCCCGGTGGTCAGCTTGGCGCGGGCGGTGCATTGGCACAGGCTGTGCAATCGGGCACGATCCAGTGTGCACAACATTCGCTGGCCAACTTTGCACCTTTCGCATCGGCTGTTGACCTGATCAACCTGCCGTATTTCTGCGGGTCGAACCAGCGCTTTACCAACCTGACGTCATCGGACACATGGAAAAGCGAAGTTGACCCCAAGATTGCGGCGTCCGGCTTCAAATCCTTGTTCTACATTGTCATCGACCCACGTGTTGTGGCCGTCCGTAAGGGTGGCAATGCCATCATCACGCCGAGCGACATGGCTGGCGTCAAGTTCCGGGTTCCCGGCTCTGCGATGTTGCAGCAGTATTACAGTATGGTTGGCGCAAATCCGACACCGGTTGCTTGGGGCGAAACGCCTTCAGCGATCCGTCAGGGTGTTGCTGATGCACTTGACCCGTCGGTTGGTGCGCTGCACGTCTTTGGCTTTGGCGAAATCCTCAGCCACGTGACCTTTACCCAAGCTGTTCCTGACAGCCAGGTATATTCGGTGAACCTAGAGTGGTTTAATTCACTGCCGATGGACGTTCAGGAAGGCATCGAATTTGCTGGCGAAATCACGCAGGCGCAAAACCTTGCTAAAGTACCGGCCGCACGTGCCTATGCCATGTCAGAGTTGACGAAAAATGGCGTCGAATTCCACCAGTTGAATGATGATCAGCTGGGCGAATGGAAAGATGCTGGCGGCTATCAAAAGCCGGAGTGGGATCAGTTCAAAGTTGATCTTGCAGGCGACATGGATACCTTCTCGCGTCTTGAAGAAGCGGCAGGAACCATGGGCCGCCACTACGTACACGACGCATAAAATATCCCGGACCGGCACCTCTGGGGTGCCGGTCTATGCCATACTCACTAGACATTTCAATGATAGGAAACAGGCGTTGTCATATGCGCGCCTGCATGGGGGAGATACATGTCGCGGATATTTAAGGCATTGGACAAAAACGCCGAGCGTTGGCTTTTGCTTGTCTTCTACGTGATGCTTGTTGGCACAATGTTCATCGAAGTCATCCGCCGCGAGGTGTTTTCCTATTCCTCTATCTGGGGCGAGGAGATGGTGCGCTATTCCTTTATCTATCTCGCATGGATCGGCGCGTCGGCGGCGGTCAAAGAACGCGGCCATATCCGCATCGATGTGATCCTGAATTACGTCCCCCAGACCGTCAAAACACTGCTTTATATGTTTGGCGACGTTGTCATGTTCATCGTCGCCCTGATCGCGCTCTACTGGTCCTGGGAGGCCGTCCACGTCTCGTGGAAATTCGGATCTGTCACCCACGGTTTGCGCATCTCACAAGTTTGGTTCCTGTTTGCTGTGCCTTTGGGCTTCGCGCTGGTTACGCTTCGGCTTGTCCAGTCCTTCCTTCGGGACCTCTCCGATCTTCGTAACGGGCGTCCCGTCTACGAAGGCGATAAATTGTTCGATTGAGAGGGCTGAGACATGCTTTGGCAAAATCTTCAGAACCAACCGGTAATCCTTGGCTGGGATTTCTATATCCCCATCCTTGTCTTTGTAATTCTAGTCGCACTTGCCGTTCCCGTTTGGGCGT
>JAPKCR010000784.1 GCA_026421135.1 Sulfitobacter sp.
TGCCAAGGCCGCGTATGCACTTGCGGATCAGCTTGAAGATACCGCAGATATCACCAGCGCGAAAATAGCGACCGGTGTCCTGTTAGGGCGTGCGTTCGAAAGCTCTGGCGAGATATTTGAGGCCTGCAAGGTTTTAAAAATGACAGTGGACCTGGCTAAAGTGTTTGGGAATAGCGAATGGTTTGCCGACGCGGTCGTCCATTTCAGCAATGCGCTGTTTATGTCGTCATCGTCGGTTTCTCCATCGATCGCGCTACTTGAAGAAGCGCTCAGTGCGACACCTGCGGACAACGAGAAGCAACGCTGCAAGCTACTTAGCAGTCTGGCGCGAGGCAGCGTGATGGAGGGGGACGGCCGAAAAGGATCACGGTATCGCGCAGAAGCCCTGACTTTGGCGCGGAAACTGGATGACAAAGGGTCATTGTGCAGCCTCTATTTTTCTGAGCTCCTCACACCGGCCGGCGTGCGGGAAGCGGTCGAACTTGGGTCGTGGCGCACAAAGCTGGACGAAATGTTAGACGTCGCGAAACAGCTTGACGACAGCCATCAGGCGCGGGCCCGGGCGCTTGAAGTTTTTGTGTCCGCCGAGATGGGGGATCGCGACCGCATGGATCAAGGTCTCGACCAGATGGCACATTTTGGCAAAGACAGGCAGCATATGCATTTTGAAGTCATTGTGTCTCATGGGATGGCAATGAAAGCGATTTTGGATGGTGATTTTCAGTCGGCAGAAAAATTTACCAACGAAGCGCTCAACCTTGGTCAGAAAACATATGGCGGATCGACGGAGGGGGTGCACGGTATGCAAATGTTTACCATTCGGCGCGAACAGGGCCGATTAGCTCAGATTGCACCCGTGATAAAAAAGATGCTGGACGATAACCCATCGGATGCCGCCTGGAAGCCCGGTTTTGCTATTGTTGCCAGCGATTTGGGGCATGTAGATGCCTCGCGACGGATGCTGCGAGAGATGGCCGAAGATGATTTTTCATTTGCTTTGGACGCCAAGTACAGCACCACATTGGCCTATCTGGCCGAGGTCGCAGCCATTTCCGATGACAGGGGTCTGTCTGAACGTCTCTATGATCTTTTGCACCCCTACGAGAAGATGACAATCACAGCAGGTGTTATGACGGTTTGTCTGGGTGCAGCCACGCGCCAACTTGGAATGCTTTCGACAGCTTTGGGCGAGTGGGATCGCGCTGAGCGGCACTTTGAGTCCGCATTGGATTTAAACCAGCGCATGCGAACTTTGCCCTGGGTGGCATGGACGAAACACGATCTGGCGGCAATGCTGTTGAAGCGCGGCCGACCTGCGGATCGTCAGCGTGCCCTGTCAGCGGTTCAGGATGCTCTAGACGTAGCGGCTGAATTTGGTATGCTCCGGTTAGCGAACAGCAGTAAAAGCCTGATAAGTTTCGATGCATGACCTGACCCGATTAGGTCGGTTTATTGATCTTTTGGAGACCAAAATGCCAAAGTTTATTATCGAACGCAATTTCGCCGAGAAATTGGAACTGACGGCGGAAGGTACGGCAAGTATTCAACAGATCAACGATGACGAAGAGGTTCGTTGGATCGTGTCATTTCTGAGCGCTGACAAGCGCAAATCATACTGTCTTTACGAAGCGCAGGATGCGGAATCTATCAAACGCGCTGCCGACCGAGCAGGGGTGCCAGCGGACGTAATTATGTCTGTTGACGAATTTGACCCTGCTATATTCGCCTAATTTGAGCAGTCCCATGCGAGGGTGCGGTCAGACAAATGCGA
>JAPKCR010000155.1 GCA_026421135.1 Sulfitobacter sp.
GGTAAAGCTGACAACGTCCTGACAATCGAGGTGATCCAGCATGTCGCCTAATCCACCCGTCACCAATTGAATCGCGCCATCGGGGAGGATGTCGGACTGGATCATAAGTCGAAAACATGCCTCGGTCACCTGGCATGTGGCGGTGGCTGGTTTGACAATGGCAGGGACACCAGCAAGCAACGTCGGGGCCAGCTTTTCCAACATGCCCCAGACGGGAAAGTTGAAAGCGTTGATATGCACAGCGACGCCTTGCAGCGGTGTGCATATATGGCGGCCCATAAAGTGACCTGAGCGGCCCAATTGTTCTGGGGGACCGTCCAGAAATACCTGATCATCGGGCATTTCGCGGCGGCCCTTGGCCGCGTACACTTGCATGGTACCAATACCGCCGTCCACGTCGATCATGTGATCAGATTGGGTGCCGCCAGTGTCGAAACTCAAGTCATATAGGCTCTGTTTATGGTCTTTTAGATAGGATGCCAGCGCCTTAAGCATCTTGGCGCGGTCATGAAACGTCAGTTTCCGCAAGGCTGGGCTGCCTACGTCATGGGCGAAAGCGAGCATTGCCTGAATATCCAAAGCGTCGTTGCCAGCGCATGCGATTACATCCCCGGTAATGGCGCTTGCGATACTGCGCGAACCGGCCCCCGGATTGATCCACTGACCGGCAGCAAAGCTTTGAATATCGCGCATAACGTGATCCTTAGTGATGATCGTAATCGATGACGAGCTTGTCGCTGATCGGATAACTTTGGCAGCTCAATCGATAGCCGCGTTCAACTTCATAATCTTCAAGCGCATGGTTCGACAACATTTCAACTTCGCCCTCGGTGACCTTGCACATGCAAGTCGAACAAACGCCCGCCTTGCAGGCAAACGGCGCATCAAGATTGTTTTCCAATGCTGCCTCAAGCACTGATTGCCCTTTGGTCATAGTAAAACGATGCGCGGCACCATCGATGGTGACAATTACTTGAGTCAGCGCTTGATCTTCGCTCCGCCTAGCCATTTCCTGTTTCGCCAGACGTCCTTGCTGACTTTCGCTGAACAGTTCGAACTTGATCTGATCAGGCTCTAATCCGTGGGTTTTCAAAGCCTCTGCGATTGCCAACATCATTGGCTCTGGCCCACATATGAAAGCAGTGTCAATGTTCTTGATGTCGATCCACGTTTGGAACAGCGCGTTGCATTTGGCTTCATCTACTCGACCGGTAAACAGGTCAATATCCTGACCGGATTCCAGCATGTGGATCACGCTCAGCCGCCCCATAAACTGGTTCTTGAGATCCTCTATTTCCTCGCGGAACATAATCGTGTTCACGGCGCGGTTGGCATAGACCAGCGTAAAGGTGGATTGCGGCTCGCGCTTTAGCACGGTTTTCAAGATCGACAAGACCGGAGTGATGCCTGAACCGCCCGCAAAACCAAGGTAATTCTTGGCTAGGTTAGGCTCTAATCGGGTAAAAAACTTGCCCTGCGGCGGCATTGCATGCAGTGTATCCCCGACCTTAAGCGTTTCATTCGCAAAGGTCGAAAACGCCCCGCCATCTACCCGTTTGATCCCCACCTGCAGAACGCCATCATCCAGACCGGCACATATGGAATAATTACGGCGCAGTTCAGTGCCGTCGAAATCCTGCTTGAACGTCAGGTATTGCCCTTGGCTGAACTTGAATGCGTTTGGGTCTTCGGGCTTCAGCGTCAACACAACTGCATCGCGGATCGTGTGGTGAATATTAGTGACTACTAGAGGAAGAAATTGGGTCATGGATCAGATACACTTAAAATAATCGAAGGGTTCCAGGCAGTCGGTGCAGCGCCATTGCGCCTTGCAGGGCGTCGATCCGAATTGGCTAATTTTCTCCACATGTGTGGATTTACAGCGGGGGCAGTGCTGGGGCCCACCTGCTGGCTGCGGCGGCGCGATACCATATTCTTCCAGCTTGGCGCGGCCTGAATCCGTCATCCAATCCGATGTCCAAGCAGGCGAAAGCTGCCGCTTTAGAACCAGTTTCTCAATACCGTGCCCTCGCAGTGCGGTTTCGATGTCAAGGTTGATGATCGTTGTGGCGGGGCAGCCGGAATAGGTGGGGGTCACTGTCACCTCAAGCGTGCCATCCTGCCACTGGACATCGCGGATGATCCCCAGATCGGTGAGGGAGATCACGGGGATTTCCGGGTCGGGAACGGCGTCAAGCCACCCCCAAATAGTCTCTAATGTGGGTTTTTCGACTACCATGTCGCGTCCGGATAGGCGCGTTGCAACCATTGCATCTGTGTCAACATATGACCCAAGTGTTCGGTATGCCGCTTGCCAGATTTACCGCCCTTGTGGCCGAAATCGTCCTGCGGCTTGGTCAGCGTGGCGGCGGTGCAGACATCATCCAGCAGCGCATCATACGCGGGGCGCAAGAATGTCGGATCAGGGGCAATACCCGCATCCACCATTGCGGCATCCACATCATCGGAAATGAACATTTCCCCTACGTAGGGCCACAATTTATTCAATGCGGCCTGCATCCGGTTGTGGCTTTCTTCTGTCCCGTCGCCAAGACCAATCACCGTGTCCGTCGCGCGTTCCAGATGATATGTCACCTCTTTGGAGGATTTCTCGGCTATGGCGGCAATTTGGTCATGCGACCCACCCATCAGCGCCTTGAGCTGCGACAGATGCCATGCATCGAACAAGAACTGCCGCATCATTGTTTGACCGAAATCCCCATTAGGTTGCTCAACCAGCAAAAGATTGCGAAAATCCCAAACGTCGCGGTGAAAGGCCAGCTTGTCAGCGTTTCGACCCGCACCTTCCACATCGCCAGCCAGATCCAGCCACAGGGTCGTCTGGCCGATCAAGTCAAGCGCAGTGTTGGCCAAAGCAATGTCTTCCTCAAGCACAGGCGCGTGGCCGCACCATTCGGATACACGGTGGCCCAGCACCAAGGTGTTGTCACCCATGCGGCACAAAAATTCGAACAGCGGTCCAGACACAGTCGTGCTCACATCGCACCCACTTCGTCGGGAATATCAAAGAATGTCGGGTGGCGATAAACCTTATCGTTCGCGGGTTCGTACAAGGATCCTTTTTCCTCGGGCGAAGAGGCCGCGATATCAGATGCTTGTACGACCCAAATGCTGACACCTTCGTTGCGGCGGGTATAAACATCGCGGGCGTTCTTTATCGCCATTTCAGCGTCTGGCGCGTGCAGGGATCCGACGTGGCGGTGGCTGAGCCCGTGTTGCCCGCGAATGAAAACCTCGTACAGTGGCCATTCATGTGTTGTGTTGGTCATGCAAACTACTCCGCTGCCAGTTTTGCGGCGCGTTTTTTTGCCGCATGGGCCATCAGGCCATCGCGCACCCAAGCGCCGTCATCCCACGCCTTGTTGCGCGCTTCCAATCGTTCGGTGTTGCATGGGCCATTGCCGCGCAGAACATCAAAGAATTCGTCCCAATCAGGTTGGGTAAAGTCGTAGTGCCCGCGTTCTTGGTTCCATTTCAGATCGGGGTCAGGGACGGTTAGGCCCAAGTATTCGGCCTGCGGTACACATTCATCGACAAACTTCTGGCGCAGCTCGTCATTGCTGTTCATCTTGATTTTCCACGCCATGGATTGTGCCGAATGGACTGAATTTTCGTCCGAAGGACCAAACATCATCAGCGCAGGCCCCCAAAAACGATTCAGCGCGTCTTGAGCCATCTTTCTCTGCGCGTCGGTGCCTTTCGCCATCTTCATCATGATGTCGTAGCCTTGGCGCTGATGGAAAGATTCCTCTTTGCAGATGCGCACCATCGCGCGGGCATACGGGCCGTAAGATGTGCGCTGCAACGGTACCTGATTCATGATCGCGGCACCGTCTACCAACCAGCCCACAGCCCCCATATCTGCCCATGTTAGGGTCGGATAATTGAAGATTGAGGAATACTTCATCTTGCCTGACAGCAGGTCACGCGTCAGTTGATCACGGGTGACCCCAAGTGTCTCAGCAGCGCAATATAGATACAAGCCATGCCCGGCCTCATCTTGAACTTTGGCCAGCAAGATCGCTTTGCGTTCAAGTGTTGGGGCACGGGTGATCCAGTTTCCCTCGGGCAACTGGCCAACAATTTCGGAATGCCCGTGCTGGCCGATCTGCCGGATCAGGTTCTTGCGATACCCTTCCGGCATCCAGTCTTTCGGCTCGATTTTGCCGCCTGCGTTTATCCGTTCCTGAAAGGCGCGCTCTTGCGGATCCATCTCATCAAGAGATTTGACACCTTCGCCGGTGGATTTGATCATCTGTGCATACATCGTTCAGATCCTTTCAGAGGTTTAAGGAGTTAACCTGCGCGTTCAAGAATAATGGCGACACCTTGGCCGACACCAACGCACATGGTGCACAGGGCATAGCGACCGCCTGTGCGTTTCAATTGCAGCGCCGCAGTCATTACTAGCCGTGCGCCGGACATGCCCAGCGGGTGACCAATAGCAATCGCGCCACCATTGGCGTTCACATGAGGCGCGTCATCTGCAACACCAAGGGCGCGCAGGGTTGCGATGCCTTGGCTGGCGAACGCTTCGTTCAGTTCGATCACGTCCATCTGGTCGATGGTCAGACCAGCGCGGGCCAGAACCTTTTGGCTGGCTGGCACAGGCCCAATGCCCATCACGCGCGGTTCAACACCGGCCGCCGATATGCCAACGACGCGGGCAATCGGGGTCAGATTGTGCTGGTTGGCAGCAGCCTCGGACGCCATCAGCATAGCCGCTGCGCCATCATTAACGCCGGAGGCATTGCCGGCAGTGACTGTCAGGTTGGGGCCATTGATCGGACGCAATTTCGTGAGCGCTTCCATCGACGTGCCGGGCCGAGGGTGTTCATCGCGGTCAAAGACAATCGGATCGCCCTTGCGTTGCGGGATTGTTACGGGCGCAATTTCGTCCGCGAAAACGCCTGCTCTATCGGCGGCATCCCAACGATCCTGGCTGCGCTTTGCAAACGCGTCCTGATCTTCGCGGCTGATATCATAGTCGGCTGCCACGTTGTCGCCGGTTTCCGGCATCGATTCGACGCCGTATTTCGATTTCATCTTTGGATTCACAAACCGCCAGCCGATGGTGGTGTCATAGATAGCGTTGCCGCGCGAAAACGCGGTTTCGGCCTTGGGCATCACAAACGGCGCACGGGTCATGCTTTCGACACCGCCGGCAATGGCCAAATCCATATCGCCCGCCTTGATCGCACGGGCGGCAGCACCAACGGCATCCATGCCTGATGCACACAAACGGTTAATCGTGGCACCCGGTACATCCACCGGAAGGCCGGCTAGCAAGGCGGCCATACGTGCGACGTTGCGGTTATCTTCGCCCGCCTGATTGGCGCAGCCAAAGATCACGTCGTCCACCTTTGACCAGTCCAGATCCGGGTGGCGTGCCATCAGCGCAGCAATCGGCACAGCGGCAAGATCATCAGCCCGAACCGATGACAAAGCCCCGCCAAAGCGGCCAATAGGTGTGCGCTGTGCATCACAAATGAATGCGTCCATGAAAGTCTCCCTTAATTGATAAACTTAGGGATAATCGCGATTCGGCGCAACTTAAATGTTACATAAAAAACAATTCGTGATGCAATGTGTAACACAAGCAAGACATGGTCTCACGGTAGAATCCGTGTACCCTTGTCAAAATTGAAAGATTTACAAAGGTGTCTAAATGACCACCGAATATTTCACGGAATTTCTAAAAAACACAGATCACCGCATGGTTTCAAAGTGGATGCACTATTTTGATGCTTACGCGACCGAGTTGGGGCATCTGCAGGGCAAAGATATCACTTTTCTTGAGATAGGTGTCTGGAAGGGCGGATCGATCCCGATGTGGCGCGGATATTTTGGGGGCGGATCATAGCTGGTATTCGCCGACATTAACCCCGATTGCCGCGAACTGGCAGATCCCGACACAATTGTCGAAATTGGTGATCAATCAGACCCAGTGTTCTTGAAGAAACTGGCAGATAAACATGGCCCGTTCGATGTGATCATTGACGATGGCGGCCATAAAATGACCCAACAAACAATCAGCTTTGAAAACCTTTGGCCTGCCGTCCGGGATGGTGGCCGATATCTGGTTGAAGATACCCATACCAGCTATTGGCCCGGGTTTGGTGGGGGATATCAGGAGCAAGCCAGCTTTATCGAATATGCGAAACGCCTCGTGGATCAAATGCAT
>JAPKCR010000156.1 GCA_026421135.1 Sulfitobacter sp.
GCTGGTACCGGGACAGACGCTGGGGATTATCGAATGCGCCCCTGCGGCCTACATATCGATTGCTGCGAACGAGGCCGAGAAAGCCGCCGAGATTGATATGGTTGAAGTCCGTGCAGTGGGTCGCTTTGGTCGCTTGTTTATTTCGGGCTCCGAGAACTCTGTACAAGCTGGTGTTGAAGCCGCTGTAGCCGCAATCGAGGCTGTGGACGGTCGCAGCGAATGAGCAACGGGCGCGTCATAGGCAGCGATGCGGTAGAGGAGGCCCGCCAAAAGGGCCGTTTGATCGTGGAGGTTATGCCCGGTGATATTGTCACCGCCTTGGCGCGCGAGTCGGCGCAACGACTTGGGTTGAAGCTGGTTGATGGGCCAATCGAGATGGCAGCCCCTGTGCGCACTGATGGCAGTACTGCGATGCGTCGTGCCTTATATCGGCGTGCACCAAAATGGCAGGCACCCACGCGCGTAGTGCGCAAGGCGCGTCGTTTGGGCAAACTGGCGCTGATCGGGGCAGGTGGGGTGGGTGGTAACATAGCACATCTGGCTGCCATGGCGGATATGGCCGAAGAGATCGTACTCATAGACATTGCCCCCGGTATGGCAGCAGCAACTGCTCTGGATTTGAACCACGCCTCTGGAATCACAGGTGCGGCGGGTCGCTGTATTGGTGGTGAAAGCCTGAACATGGTTGCGGGCGCCGAGGTGGTTGTTGTGACGGCCGGTCGTGCGCGTAGTCCCGGCATGACGCGCGCTGATCTGATTGACGTGAATGCGCGCGTGATACGGGCTGCGGGCGAGGCAATCCGTTCTGAGGCGCCGAACGCTGTCGTGATTGTGGTGACCAATCCGCTGGATGAAATGACTGTCGAGATGTTGAACGCGACGGGCTTCCCGCGTGAACGGGTATTGGGCATGGCGGGAACGTTGGACAGCAGCCGGTTCAGGCATGCGCTGGCTTTGGCGGCGGGTGTTTCGCCTGCGGATGTTGAAGCGATCACACTGGGCAGTCATGGCGAAGAGATGGCACCTATCCCGTCCCGTGCACGGATCAAAGGGCGGCCTTTGGAGGTCTTCCTGAGCGCTGATCAGATTGCGGTCTGTGTGAATGATGCGATCACGGGCGGTGGTCAGGTTGTGGCGCTCAAAAAGTCAGGCTCTGCCACGATTGCGCCTGCGCACGCCAGCATTGAATTGATCAACCACATGCTTGGTGCACGAACGGGTCCTGTGCCTGTATCCGTCATGTTGCAGGGTGAATACGGTGTAGACGGTGTTGTGCTGGGTGTGCCTGCCCATCTGGGGCAAGGCGGCCTAATCAAGGTCGACGAGATGCGCATCACAGCGGATGAGCAAGCAGCGCTGCACACGGCAGCCGAAGCGATCCGCACACGGCTGGGGCTATAGAGCGTGAGTGTAGAAATACATAATGCAGGCGGTCGGTTTGAGGAAATCGGCAGCTATGCGCGGGCCAAGCGGATCGGCCCGTTCGCTTATACGGCCGGTACGACGGCGTTGGAACCAACGGGCAAGATCCACGCGCCGTATGATTCCTATGCCCAGACCCACTATATTCTAGCCCGTACAGCAGAATTTTTGGCCGAAGTGGGGGCACAGATGTGCCATGTGGCACGTGTGAGGGTCTACCTTACGGATATGTCCCACTCAGCGGGTTTCATAAAGGCGCATGGCGAGGTCTTCGCGGGCATCAACCCTGTGCTTACGGCAGTCACAGCAGGTTTGACCCAACCGGGGCTGGTCGTCGAGATCGATGTGGATGCGATCATTCATGACCCGAGCGGCAAGATTATCGACAGCTAAAGCGCTGTTGAAAGCTATCTGCCCCCCGATTTTAACGTTCTTCGATACAATATTAGATTCACTGACCTGTTGACAGGTGGTCCACTCATATCGTTGTATACTGTATACAGCGACCTCGGCAAACGGGGCGAATGACCAACAGCGGAGAGAAACCATGAAAAATCGAAGCACATTAGCCCTTGGCCTTACGGCCTCCTTGCTCGCGTCCACAGCGCTGGCTGACGTAAAAGTTGGCTTTATCGGATCGCTTAGTTCCGACACCGGCCTGTCCACATTGCGCGGCGCAGAGATTGCCATTGAGGAGCTGAACGCAG
This sequence comes from Sulfitobacter sp., assembly GCA_026421135.1. Classification (GTDB taxonomy): domain Bacteria; phylum Pseudomonadota; class Alphaproteobacteria; order Rhodobacterales; family Rhodobacteraceae; genus Sulfitobacter. The sequence goes on from JAPKCR010000156.1 coordinate 2,130, forward strand.
CTGGTGGCATGAACGGAGAGAAGATCGTTTTGGTTTCCGCCGACACCGGCGAAGACGTGACCGAAGGGGTCAAAGCCTATGAGTATCTGGCAGAGACCGAAGAAGTAGATTTTATTATTTCTGGTTCCATCGATGACGTGTCCTTGGGTTGGCTGCCTCGGATGCAGGAATTCCAGATCCCCACATTGGATACGTGGACGAGCTACATCGGTATCATCGACATGGTGGTTGAAGACCCTGAAACGATGGCCCCCTACTTTATGAACATCGCGTCGGACGAAGCATTGGCAACCCTCTACATCAACTTTGGCGCAGACGTGCTGAAGAAGGAAATGGGTTGGGACAGTGTTGTTATTCTGGCCGAAGACACGGCATTCGGAGAGGCGATCACAGGGCTGGTTACCGAAGCGCTTGGCCCGGTGGCTGGTATCGAGACCAAAGAGGTCATCACTTATGATGTGGGCACGGTCGATTTCGCGCCCCTTTTCTCCAAGGCGCAGGCTTCGGGGGCGGACTTCATTTATCAGGTGTCATCGGTGAACTCGCAAGTCATCTCCTCACAGTACGTAAAGCTGCAAGTGCCGATGGCGATGACTGGTGTGAACGTATCAGCCCTTGGTCTTGAGTATTGGGAAGATACTGGTGGAGCTGGTGGTGGTATTTCGACACTGTCCCCCGTGCCTTCCGTTGGATTTGAGCTGGATCCTGAGAGCCAGAAGTTTGTCGACACGTATCAGGCCAAATACACAAGCCGCCCTGTTATGCCACATTTCAATGGATTCAACGCGTATTGGGGTCTGAAGCAAGCGATGGCAGCAGCTGAAGCCGCAGGTGGATTTAGCGATGCAGCCAAATGGGCCAAAGAGATGGAAAAGCAGGACATCACATTGGAAAAAGATGGCAAGCTATGGTTGCGCTATGCCTTCTGGGGCAACGACGAAGTTGAAGAAGTCACTGGCCGCACCTACCCGCACAATGCGCGCTTTGACCTGACGGCCCCTTATGAGGATGCACAGCCTTCGATGGTTGTGATCCAATGGAAAGAGGACGGTCAAGTTGGTGTGGTTTATCCACCTGAGTACGCCACAACGACCTTCGAAGTCCCAAGCTGGGTAAAGAAGTAATATCTTGCTCAAGGCGAGGACTACCCTCGCCTTGAGCCCCTGACCTCCGACTTCATAACAGGCCATTCCCTATGATGCAGATCATCGTTCAAGGGCTGCTGCTCAGCGGCCTTTATGCCCTCATTGCGATGGGCTTCATGCTGATCTTCTCGATCGGACGTACCCTCAATCTCGCTTATGGCGCCTATATTATGGTGGGCGGATATATTTATTTTTGGCTATCCCAACAGTTGGGCATGCCCAAAGTTGTAGGATTTACCGGCGCTGTGATGGTGGGCGCGTTGATGGGATTTCTCAAACACCGGTTGATCGTGAAGCCCCTCAAAGGCGATACTGTCGCGGTTGAAATTTCCACGCTGATCCTTGCAATCATAATGCAATCGGTCATGGTGCTTGTCTTTGGCGATGCCTCTAAAATCCTGTTACCGATTATTCCTGGTGTGGTCACAGTCGCGGGCGCGCAGGTCACTTACAACATTCTCGCGGCGACCGTGATGAGCTGGATCATCATCGCGGCACTCTATGCTTTTGTGCGCGGCACCCATACGGGACGCGCCATGCAGGCGGTATCAATGGACGAAAAAGGTGCTGCGATTTCGGGCGTGGACCCTGATAAGATCAATATGATCACATGGGCGATCTCGGGTGCGTTGGGGGCTGCAGGCGGTGTGTTTTTCGCCAGTTACACGCAGTTGTCCCCGCAGATGTGGGTGGCCCCTGTCATCATCTCGATTGCGATTGTGATTGTGGGCGGCATTGGTTCAATCATCGGTACATTGATCGTGGCGCATATTATCGGCTTTTTGGAAGTCTCGATTGTGGCACTCTGGGCCCCTGAATTGCGCGGTGTGTTCACCATGTTGTTGATCATCGGAGTGCTCGTCCTGCGTCCTCAGGGCCTATTCGGGCGGGAGGAACACTAGATGCGTACATTAGACCTCCGCCCCCACCACCTCGTCCTTTGGGCCGCTTTTATTGCGCTGATGCTTTTGATGCCGCAGATGGTTGGTAACGGCACCCTGCGTACGATGATCTTTGCCTGCTATCTTGCGATGTTCGCGATATCTTGGGACATCCTGTCAGGGCGTACGGGGTACTTGTCATTTGGCCACCCGTTTTTGATCGGCATAGGCGCTTACACCACAGGCATTTTGACCCGCCGCTACGGAATTCCAGTTGAGGCCTCGATCCCCATCGCAGTTCTTGTGACAATGGCGGGGGGGTTAATTATTCTGCTGCCCGCCCTGCGTATCAAAGGCAGCTATTTTGCGTTGGTGACGCTTGCCGTGATGGAGTTGATGCTTCAACTGGTCCCCGTCATTCGCCCGGATTTGACAGGTGGCACACGCGGCATTTCGCGTCTACCCGCCCTAACACGCGGCGCCGAGAACGGCTATTATCTCGCTGCTGGTTTGATGCTGGCTGTCGCGTTGTTTGCATGGCTCTTGATGCGCACGCGCCTTGGCACCGCACTCTGGGCCATCGGGATGAATGAAGAAAGCGTGCGGGGTTCTGGCCTGTCGACGACGCGCCTCAAAAGCTTTGCATTTTTGGTTTCGGCAGGCATTGCGGGGCTGGCAGGCGCGTTTTACGCACATTACCTTGGCTCGATCACACCGCGCTCGTTCTTTGATATCAACATCCTGTTCCAGATCATTGTGGCCGTTCTGATCGGTGGGGCAGGGACCATCATCGGCCCCATCATTGGTGCATTCTTTATGGTCTTTTTGCTGGAATGGCTGCGCCCCTACATGCCAGGAACCGAGCGGTTCTTTGTTTATGGCTCGATTGCCTTGGTGCTTTATATGTACCAACCCAAAGGTATCATGGCGATCGTCGACACAGTTGTTTCCAAGATGAAAGGGGATCGCGCGTGACCCTTGCCTTGGAAGTCCGAAATCTGGTGAAAAAGTTTGGCGGCCTGACAGCCACCAATGACCTCAGCTTTGATCTGGCAAAGGGAGAATCCCTTGGCTTGATCGGCCCGAACGGTGCCGGCAAGACGACTGTTTTCTCGCAAATTATGGGTGAACTGCGCCAGACCTCTGGGACGATCAAACTCTATGGCGAGGAAATCTCGAAGCTCACGACCGCCGAGCGTATCGCCAAAGGCGTCAGCCGTACCTATCAAGTGCCGCGTCCCTTTGCCGGACTCTCGGTGCGCGAAAACATACGCGTGGGTTTGATGCCTGACAGCCTGCGAGAAATGATTTTTGGCGCGCCTGATCGAAGCCGCGAGGCAGAGCTGGCGCAATCAGTTGGCTTTGCGCCTAAGGATCTGGACAAAACGGCGTCCGAGCTGGCAATGGGTGATCTGCGCAAGCTTGAGTTCGCGCGCACACTTGCAACGGGCGCAAAATTGCTGCTGCTTGATGAGGTGTTTGCAGGGCTTACTTCGGGTGAAATTGGCATGATTGCCGAGTTGATCCAAGACCTGCGACAGCGTGGTTTTACTTTTCTGATGGTCAGCCACGATCTACCTGCGATGGAACCGCTGGTCGACCGCGCCATCGCAATCGAGCGTGGTACGATGTTGGCCAATGGCAGCTTTGCCGATGTACTTGGCGATAAGTCCGTGCGCGCTTCATATCTAGGAGAGAGCTGATATGGCGATGTTAGAGGTCAAGAATCTATGCGCCTTTTATGGTAAGGCCCAAGCTCTGAGTGATGTATCGATCAGCGTCGAACAAGGCGAAACAATTGCAATTGTCGGGGCCAACGGCGCTGGTAAATCGACGCTACTGGATTCGGTGATGGGGCTTGTAAAAAACACAGGTTCGATTCATTTGGACGGGCAGGATATCACTGGCAAAAAGACGGGCCATATGGTGCGCGCCGGCATCGGCTATGCGCCTGAGCGCTTCAACCTTTTCCCGCATATGACTGTCCGCGATAACCTGATGGTGGGGGCATATACCGCCCGGACAGATATTGAGAAAAACATGGCCGCTG
>JAPKCR010000157.1 GCA_026421135.1 Sulfitobacter sp.
AAGTAAGGGGGCAGTTCACGCCCCCTTGGCGCTTCAAGACAGCGCGTCTTTAAACGCCAAAAAGCTGGGGTCTTTCATCACCCGGGCGTTCATCGCATCGCGCAGGGCACCGATGGATTTGTGCGGACGCATTGCGACCTCGAACTTGGTGATCAACCCATCGTCGCCCAGTGTGATCAAATCAACGCCCACGGCGTCAAGTTCACCGATCTTGCATTGGAATTCCAACGCCCAGTCATTGCCGTCGCCCATAATGCGGCGATATTTAAAGTCGCTAAAGACTTGCCCCACATGACCCAAAACTGCAGCGACTGGTGCGCGGCCCGTCCATGTCTTGTAATAGGTCGGCGGCATGAATGTGACATCCTCTGCCAGCAACGGCGCGATTTGGTCGGCCTCGCCTTTGGCGACGACGTCGATCATTCTGGAAATTGTCGGATGCATAGGGGGTCCTTTGTGACTGGTGGGTTGAAAATCCATCCTACATCTGAGACGGACAGATATGAAAACAGATTATACACCCCCACAAGACCCTTTGGTGGTTTTGCATGAAGACGCCGAAGTGTTGTTGGTCGATAAACCCGCCGGTTTGCTGTCGGTCCCCGGCAAGGGTCCGCATCTGGCCGATTGCCTAATCGCACGGGTGCAGGCGGCATTTCCGGACGCCTTGCTGGTACACAGGTTGGATCGCGACACATCCGGCGTGATGATCTTTGCGCTGACGCCCTATGCGCAGCGGCATCTGGGATTGCAGTTTGAAAAGCGAATGACCCGCAAGACTTATGTCGCGCGCGTCTGGGGGGTGCCCGAGGAAAAGTCAGGCACCATTGACCTGCCACTGATCGTGGATTGGCCGAACCGGCCCCTTCAGATGGTGTGTCATGAAACTGGAAAATCCGCGCAAACGGATTGGCGGCTTCTGAAAGACGAGGGAACAACCGCGCGCGTCCGGTTGTCGCCCAAAACAGGCCGCAGCCATCAGTTGCGTGTCCACATGCTCAGCATGGGACATCCGATTTTGGGTGATCCGTTTTACGCAACGGGTGCTGCGTTAGATTTCCCGCGCTTGATGCTGCATTCCGAAGAGCTGCGTTTCAACCATCCGCAGGGGGGGCATTCGACCAAAGTCAGGTCAAAGGCACCGTTCTAAAAACAGCTGAATGATTACACTTTGATCCAGCGGGCGGGCAGAATGTCGGGGTTGTTCAGCTTTGGGTCGTTGAACCATTTCACAGGTCCTGCGACCCGTTTGTCCGGGTTGGTGTTCAGCCAGGCACCCCACCAGCTAAATGAAGAATTCGCGATGACATTGTGCTGGCACAGCGACATCAAACGCAGGTCTTCATAGTCGGTGTCGGGGCCGTTAAAGTCGACGACCACCTTTTCGAACGGCAGCGGCAGGTTATCTTTGGCCCATTGCGGGTCATCGGAAAAAACATAGACCGTCGGCGATTGCAGGCCTCTGGTGACAGCCGCTAGGGCCGCCTCGTAATATGCCTGATCGCAAACGCCATGCGCACCCAAAGCTAGATAGTCACCTCGCCGCACGTGCAGCGATACAGACGGGCCCGAGGCAATCCGCTGCGCCATCTCGGCATTCTGCGATGACATAGGGTGACGTGGTACAAAGGTCGCGCGGATATCGTCTGCGATGGCATCAAAGTAACGTTCACATTGCCAATAGCCGTGCAGATAGGTGCCATCGGGCAGGGTCTCAAAAGCTGGATTATAGCCCAGCCCTTTTTCCCGGTAAATCTTGGGCGCGCGGCCAAGGCCACGCCAGACAAAATAGGCCAAGGGCCGTTCATGTTGTGCGGGTGGCAGGTTTTCCGGTGGAGTCAGGTCCAGATCAAAAACGCGGGTCAATACGCCCTCGCCCTTGTGGACAGCGCGGCGGGTATCCAGTGCAAATGGCACATCAAGGCGCGCTGCCAATCCACGTGCAGCGGCATATTGAAACATCTGATTTCCCAGCCTGCCATGCAGTCGCGCGTAGATCATTGCTGTCCCCGAATTTGATTTGATTTGCTCATACTAAAAGGCGACGCGATAGGAAATCGCCCGCCATTGATGAGGCTTACAAAAGAAATGGGCCATCCGATGAAGGTGGCCCATTTGCTAAAAGTTCTGTTACTCGGCAGCCCAACCAGAGACGGCCTTGATTTCGGTGAAATCCTCGATCCCGTACAGGCCGCCCTCGCGACCGTTACCGGACTGTTTCATCCCACCAAATGGCGACCCTGCTGCACGGCTCTGGCCGTTCATCTCGACCATGCCGGACCGCAACTGGCGTGCTAGACGCTTGCGACGTTCGCCGTCCTGGCTTTGAACATAGTTGGTCAGGCCGTACACCGTGTCATTAGCGATTTGAACGGCTTGTTCTTCGGTGTCGAACTTCATGATCGACAGAACCGGACCAAAGATTTCTTCGCGGGCGATGGTCATGTCTGGCGTTACATCAGCGAAAACTGTGGGCTTAACAAAGAAACCACGGTTCAAGCCATCGGGGCGACCCGTGCCGCCCGCAACCAAACGCGCACCTTCGTCGATGCCTTTTTGGATCAGGTCCTGAATCTTGTTAAACTGGCTTTCGTTGACGACAGGTCCGATGTGGCGGCCCTCTTGGGATGCGGGGCCAACGGTGACTTGTGCCGCCACTTTGCCCGCTTCTTCGACGGCTTTGTCATAGACATCGGACTGCACCAACATACGGCTGGGTGCGTTGCACGACTGGCCGGTGTTATTCATCATATGCAGAACGCCGCGTTTGACCGCCTTGTCATCCGCATCGTTAAAGATAAGGTTTGCGCCTTTGCCACCCAGCTCCAGATGCACTTTCTTAAGCGTATCTGCAGCAGCTTTTGAGATCAGCGTGCCCGCGCGTGTGGAGCCAGTAAAGCTGATCATGTCGACATCTTTGTGGCAGGACAACTGGCTGCCGACGCCAACGCCGTTACCGTTCACTAGGTTGAACACCCCTTTCGGGAAACCGGCCTCGTGCATCAACTCGGCAAAAATCATCGCGTCCAGCGGGCTTTCCTCGGATGGTTTCAGGACCATGGTGCAACCTGCAACAACGGCGGCACCGACCTTGAGGGTGACTTGGTTCATCGGCCAGTTCCAAGGGGTAATCAGCGCGGCAACGCCAACCGCCTCGCGGATGATGCGGTCGTTCGGGGCGTGATCGCCAAGCGGCTGTTCAAATTTGAACTCTTTCGCGGCTTTGATAAAGTTGCTGAGGTGCCATGCGCCAGCGCCAACCTGCGATGTGCGGGCCAACTCCAGCGGGGCACCCATTTCGGTGCTCATGGCTGTGGCCAAATCTTCGGCGCGGGCTTGATATACCTCAAGCAGCTTTTCCAAAAGGGCGATACGGTCAGCGGGCGGGGTGGCCATCCAACCCGGCAGCGCGGCCTTGGCGGCAGCAACTGCGGCATCCGTATCTGCTTGATCGCCAAGGGAAATAACCGCACATGGTTCTTCAGTGGATGGGTCGATCACATGGTAATCATTCGGCTTTGCAGGCGAAACCCATTCGCCGTTGATATAGAATTCGCGTTTCTCTAGCATTGGAAAGCTCCTTTTATGATAACGCAGCGCGGGGTTGCCCTTGCCATTTGCGGACACCATGTCACCACAGTGTCGCACCTGCAAGTGAGGCCTTTCACAGGTCCAAAAAAGACATAGATAGAATACCGAACATGAAGTTTAGAAACGACAGGAGACTACAAAATGTCCTTACGCATAAATGATACTATTCCGGATATGACCGTCGAAACGGATCAGGGCACGATCAATCTGCACGAGTGGATCGGCGATAGCTGGGCGATCCTTTTTTCGCACCCCAAGGACTTTACGCCGGTCTGCACAACCGAATTTGGTGCCGTGGCGCAATTGGCCGATGAATGGGCCAAGCGGGGCACGAAAGTGATGGGTATTTCCGTGGACAGTGCCGAAGAGCACAAGAAATGGAAGACCGACATCGAAGGTTTTGCCAAAGCCAAAGCCGGTTTTCCGATTATTGCCGACGAAAATTTGAAGGTGGCTAAGGCGTTCGACATGCTGCCAGCCGAAGCTTACTTGCCCGATGGCCGCACGCCAAACGACAGTGCGACTGTGCGTGCTGTGTTCATCGTCGGACCAGATAAGCAACTGAAGCTGTCCATGACCTATCCGATGTCGGTTGGCCGCAACTTTGCCGAAGTTCTGCGGGCCTTGGATGGTTTGCAGATGTCGTCAGGCAAAGGTGTCGCAACACCAGCAAACTGGAATGTGGGTGATGACGTGATCATCCCAACGACGGTTTCTGACGCAGATGCCAAGGCCAAGTTTGGCGAATTCACGACTGTGCTTCCCTATTTGCGCACAACCAAAGCACCTACCTGAGGTCGACCCTCGGCCGTTGTGGCCGCATTCTGACCTGCGCGCGATACCATGCGCGTTTGATTTCCCGCATCAGCTTTTCACTGGTGCGGGTTTTCTGTTGAATGGTAGATCCGCCGATTTGCCCAGCAATTTCGCCTAGCCCGTTGGGTAGCAGGGTATGGATCGGCTGTCCGGTGATCCAGTGCATTTGTAGCCAAGTATCGATTGGCCGGTCGATCTGTTCCGATTTTGCGAGCAGCCGTTTTGCAGCCTCGCGGCCCACGACCTGACACCCGGTTTGCAGACCGATCTTTTGTGGCAGCAACAGCCGTGTATCACCATCAATTGCAATGACAGTGCCCTTCCGCTCCCGATTCTTGAACGGCAGGCGGATAAACATGTCAGGACTCATGTGGGCGGATATCATCGACAGGCTGCGGGCTAGATCGGGCAGAGAAACTGCGACATCATCCTCGGCAATGATTGCATAGTTCCAATTGTTATCCACGATCATCTGCCAGCATTTGCGGTGGCTGGCAAAACATCCCACTTCACCGCCCCTCATTGTAAATGGATATGTTGGCTTGTGCAGGTTCCCCGGAAAAACCCGCAAATCCGCCACTTGGCCCGGGTCACGGCCATCAACAGCATCGACAAGCTGTGCATCGGGGAGATCTTGTAGCAGCTTTTCGGCATTGGGACGCCGTTCGGTGCTGCTGGGCATGTGGATAATAAGTGTGTTCATTGCAGTGGGATAGTCCGTTTAATGGCGCTTTCAAAGTCTTGATATCATTGGCCAGTATGCTTGCGCCAAAAGCGAGAAAGCAAAAGGCCCCGGTGTTTCCACCGGGGCCTTTCAGTTTCTAAAAGCGTCGCAAGGTTTAATCCTCGGCGGCAACTTCTTCTTTTTTCAGTTCTTCGCCAGTTTCCTGATCAACGACTTTCATCGACAGGCGTACCTTGCCGCGATCGTCAAAGCCCAGAAGTTTGACTTTAACTTCCTGACCTTCCTTCAAAACATCCGAAGGGTGGTTCAGGCGGCGGTTTTCGATCTGGGATACGTGGACCAGACCGTCGCGTTTGCCGAAGAAGTTCACAAATGCACCGAAATCCACGATCTTGACGACGGTACCGGTGTAAACCGCACCTTCTTCAGGCTCGGCCACGATCGACCAGATCATGTCATAGGCTTTCTTGATCGAGTCGCCGTTTGGCGATGCAATCTTGATGATGCCTTCGTCGTTGATATCGACCTTAGCGCCGGACACTTCAACAATTTCGCGGATCACTTTACCACCGGAACCGATAACTTCACGGATCTTGTCGGTTGGGATCTGCATCGTTTCAATGCGTGGTGCGTGGACCGAGAATTCACCCGCGCCGGACAGCGCTTTGTTCATCTCGCCCAAAATGTGGATACGGCCAGTCTTGGCCTGAGCCAACGCCTTTTCCATGATCTCGGGCGTGATGCCTGCGATCTTGATGTCCATTTGCAGTGATGTGATACCTGCTTCGGTACCGGCCACTTTAAAGTCCATGTCGCCAAGGTGGTCTTCGTCACCCAGGATGTCGGACAGGATCGCATAGGAGCCGTCTTCTTCGAGGATCAGACCCATTGCAACACCCGCGACTGGCGCTTTCAACGGTACACCCGCGTCCATCATGGACAAGGAGCCACCACAAACCGACGCCATCGAGGAAGAGCCGTTCGATTCAGTGATCTCGGATACAACACGGATGGTGTATGGGAAATCGGTGGAGGCTGGAAGAACCGCCTGCAGCGCACGCCAAGCCAGCTTGCCGTGACCGATTTCGCGGCGGCCAGGTCCGGATACACGT
>JAPKCR010000785.1 GCA_026421135.1 Sulfitobacter sp.
CATCTTACGCGCTTGTGCCTTCGACATCATGAAAGTCTTGGTGACTTCAACAAATACGAAATCATCATCTTTTGGGGCGTCTTTCATTGGAACCTCTCTCCACGTTTTAAGGCCACGAAACCGCCAGTAAGCAGCCCGGCAAGACCGAACCCACCAACAATGGCTGTCGCCAGCCAAAATTCGTCGGAGCACACTGTGCGCAGCGGCATTTAGCGGCCTTCCCAAACCTCATCCAGCCGCAAGAGTTTTGGCAACACCTTCGGGATTACGGTCAATAATCGAAAGAAGGACAACCGCTGCACGATCTGGTGAGCGCCGTTCTTGCTCCCAATCTCTGACGGTGCCGACAGGCAAACAAAAGCGCTCGGCGAATGCGACCTGTGACAGCTTTAGACGTTTGCGGATCGCAGCCACATCAACAGTTTCCGGCACAAACACGCCAGCGGGTTCAGCTTCGCCTTTGGCAATTGCCAGCGCTTCGTTCGCGCTTTGGATCAGTTCTTCTCCGAAATTCATTTGCTTTTCCACTTCTTGCTCTGGCCCAGTTGGGCCGTTACTTTCTTCACGTTCGCTCGGTATGCGTCCGCAAGCGAGGGCAGTATCTTCGCCAGTTCATTCTTCTCCGCGTCGGTAAGGTTTGCTTTCGCACCTTTCCCGTACACGGCAAGCAGGAATATAGGCACATCATCACCGCCAAAATAATGTATCGTCCGATACCCACCACTCTTGCCACCACCACGACCAGCATGGCGTAGTTTACGCGCCCCGCCAGTTCGGGCCATAAGATCACCAGCAACCGGATTATCGGCCAAAGTATTCACAATCGCCTCCATGTCCGCCTCGGACAGTCCGTGGCGTTTGGCTTGGGTTAGAAAAGTGGCTGTCCAGATTACAGTGTGCATACCACAACATACGGCAATGCCGTAACTGGGTCAAGCAGTAAATACGGCAATGCCGTATAAAAAAGGCCCCGCCGAAGCGGGGCCAGTTGAATCCTCACCACAAGGAAACTCGCGGGCCTCGCGGCCCAAATTCGTTCATTCGTCGCCGCCACCAATCAAAGCTGCCACATCAAGGCCAAGATCATCAGCTTGGGCGGTCGTTAGGCATTGGGCGGGGCCATCTTCGGACATTGGAATAATCACGATGACGCCGCCGCTCTCAATGCAAAGCTCTTTGGCCAGCGTCATCACGGGTTCAAAGAATTGGTCGCGGTGCTGCTTCATCGCAATAGAATAAGTCACCACGACGATCATTGCGGCGCAAAGGATCAGACCTCCGCTCAACAGCAACGTTCTAGATTTCTCAGTCATTGTCCTTCCTCTCATCCTGTCCAACGCCGCCCTGCTGGGCCAACGTCGATATGTGTAAAATCCGCGTACCGGCCCAAGCCGTGTATTCCGTAAGATTCAACGTAGCCAACAACCAACGGCGGGCTGACACCTACAATATTGAAGTCACATGCCCTGCCTGCAACGTGTTGAGAATTTCGGGCAGCGTTCGGGATGGTCGCATTCCGTCTCGCCGTGCGAAAACCAGAGTTAATCAAGATCGCCTTGGGTTGACCAAAATCCAGCGACATGCGCGTCTGGATCAGAGCCAAGTCAACAAACAACAGAGGATCAATTTGTCTCTGGGCATCTGCATCGCGCCAGTCACGCCACAGCCAATTCAGACGTTGAAGATTACTTGCATCGTATCGCTGACCGTTTCTGAACCTGACGGCCAAACTGTTGGTTTCTAACTAAACCCTGAGTGTCATTTAAC
>JAPKCR010000158.1 GCA_026421135.1 Sulfitobacter sp.
CACGGATCAGGGCGTTCTACCCCGAAATCCGTTTCACGACCTCAAGCTATGCGCGGGTTGATTCCCGCCTTTCCTTTGGTCATGTATCGAACCCCGGCACCTATGCTGCGACAATCACCAGACCCGAATTGTTCAAAAATTACCTGGCCCAACAAATCGGCCTGCTGATCGAAAACCACGGTCAGCCTGTTGTCATTGATGTGTCCGACACGCCGATTCCGGTGCATTTTGCCGTGTCAGGTGACGCCGCAATTACGATACCCCAAGACGGTGCGGCGGATTTCACATTGCGGGACATTTTCGATGTGCCCGATCTAAGCACTACAAATGATGATATCGTAAACGGAACCTATACGCCCGCCGATGGCGTCGGTGCCTTGGCCCCGTTCACGGCACAACGTGTCGATTATTCGCTGGCACGGTTGGCGCATTATACGGCCACCAGTCCCGAACACTTTCAGTGCCATGTGCTGTTCACGAACTACCAGTTCTACGTGACCGAGTTTGAGGAATACGCCCGCGCGATGTTGCGCGACCCCGACAGCGGCTATACCTCTTTCGTCGCTACTGGAAATATTGAAATCACAGACGGCGACGAGCCTTTGCCTGATACGGCCAAGACACCGCAAATGCCAACTTATCACCTGAAACGCGCAAACGGGTCCGGCATTACACTGGTGAACATCGGTGTCGGCCCGTCGAACGCGAAAACTGCCACGGACCACATCGCCGTCCTGCGCCCTCATGCGTGGCTGATGGTGGGGCACTGTGCCGGACTGCGCAACACACAACAACTTGGCGATTTCGTGCTTGCCCACGCCTATCTGCGCGAAGACCACGTGCTGGACGATGACCTGCCTGTTTGGGTGCCAATCCCCGCGCTCGCCGAGATCCAGATCGCGTTGGAAGATGCGGTGGAACAGGTCACCCAGCTTGAAGGCTACGAGCTGAAGCGGATCATGCGTACTGGTACAGTCGCAACCATCGACAATCGCAACTGGGAACTACGCGACCAATCCGGCCCCGTACAACGGTTATCGCAATCACGAGCAGTCGCGCTGGACATGGAAAGCGCCACGATCGCGGCAAATGGCTACCGTTTCAGGGTGCCCTATGGCACGCTTTTGTGCGTGTCGGACAAGCCCCTGCATGGCGAATTAAAGCTACCTGGGATGGCATCCGGCTTCTATAAAACGCAGGTTGCACGCCATTTGATGATCGGAATTCGTGCAATGGAATTGCTGCGCGATATGCCGCTAGAAAGACTTCACAGCCGAAAACTGCGCTCATTTGACGAAACCGCGTTCCTATAAAGGGAAAAAAGCGCAAAAAAGTGCATGTTTTCGCTTAAATCCAACACCTATTCGTTGTGTTCACACACAACATACCGTTACATTCTGCCCGTGAGGCCCTAATCCGGGCGGACGAAGGAGAAAAAAAGATGGCTACAAAACCAATGACAAAAACCCAGCTCGTCGCAGCTTTGGCAGATGAAATGGGCACAGACAAAAAAGCGGCAGGTTCTGCGCTTGATGCAGTATGTGCATTGATCACCAAAGAAGTATCCGGTGGTGGTGCAGTTACGCTTCCTGGCATCGGCAAAATCTATTGCCGCGAACGTCCTGAGCGCATGGTACGCAACCCAGCGACTGGCGAACAGTTCAAGAAAGATGCGGACAAGGTCGTCAAGATGACCATCGCAAAGGCGTTGAAAGACAGCGTTAACGGCTAAATCTGGCAACAGGTTTTTCCAAAAGGGTCGCCCTATGGGCGGCCCTTTTTCGTTGAAGGCCAGAAACCGCCCCTTGCGCATCATTTGCATCTGCGAAAAGGTCAGTCGATCAGTTCTCCAGAAAGGCCTCCCATGGATATTCGCGCTATATTTGTGGGACTGGCTTTTGCCTTTATGTGGTCCTCTGCCTTTACGTCAGCCCGGATCATCGTTGCGGACGCGTCGCCTTTGATGGCGCTATCTGCCCGCTACCTGATCTCGGGCCTGTTGGGTGTTGGTATTGCGTTGGCACTAGGGCAGACGTGGCGGCTCACAAAAGCTCAATGGCGCGCCACGATCATTTTTGGCTTTCTCCAAAACGCTGTTTATCTGGGCCTTAACTTTGTCGCCATGCAGACCGTGCAGGCATCGCTGGCGGCGATCATTGCATCGACCATGCCGCTATTGGTGGGCTTGGCGGCCTGGCTGTTTTTGGGCGAAAAGCTAAAGCCGCTTGGTATTGCAGGATTGGTGGCAGGCGTGATTGGTGTGTCCATTATCATGGGCGCGCGGATTAACGGGGGCGTCGATATGATGGGGCTGCTGCTGTGTGGCATCGGTGTGCTGGCCCTTACGGTCGCGACGCTGCTTGTGCGCGGCGCAACATCCGGTGGCAACTTTATGATGGTGGTCGGCCTGCAAATGCTTGTGGGTTGTGTGACATTGTCAATCGCAACACTGCTTTTCGAGACTCCCCATATTACCCCAAGCTGGACGCTTTTTGCCGCGTTCGCCTACACCTGCTTAGTGCCGGGTCTGCTGGCGACTGTTGTGTGGTTCTGGTTGGTCAACCGAATTGGGGCAACCCGTGCTGCGACATTCCACTTTTTGAACCCGTTTTTTGGGGTCGCAGTTGCGGGATTACTGCTTAGTGAACCTTTGGGCAGGCAAGATATTCTCGGGGTGACAATTATAACCTTTGGCATCTTGGCCGTTCAGATCGCGCGGCAGCGCCCAGCCTGACCGTCTGGTCCAATCAGAATCTCGTTGAAATTCCAGCGGGCCACAAAGCCGGTCTCTAGCTCAACGGCTTTGTAGAACGGATGCGCATCCACCCCCTTCACGTGTTCAGGGTCGGCTACCGGAAAATCCAACGCTAAATTGAGCATGCAGAATTCTTTACCCATTTCGGCGCTTGCAAGCTCTTGATTGAAATCATCGGACGGGATCGCAAGCACTACCAGCCCTCGATCACGGTACTCGTCATACAACGCCTGCAATCCGTCATATTGACGGGGGAACTTCGCGCGGCATCGCCCAGGCACCTGATCCGAAAACCGCGCTGATAAGCCAGACCAAGATAAATCGTTGTATTTCCCCTCGCGTTTTTTGCCGCTTGAAAAAACAACGAACCGACCTCACGGAAAGTTGCACAGACCTAACAAACCCTTTGAAAATTTTCAGTCAGCCCCATTTAGTGTAATGAGACTGCAAAGGAGACATCCATGCCCACCTATCAGAAATCACCCGAAGCAATCGCGGCCCTGTCGCCCGAGGAATACCGCGTTACCCAAAACAGTGGGACAGAACGCCCCGGTACCGGCAAACTGCTCAGCAATAAAGAGCCAGGCATTTACGTTGATATTGTGTCAGGCGAGCCGCTATTTGCGTCGGCTGACAAATACGATTCTGGCTGTGGCTGGCCCAGCTTTACCAAGGCAATCGAACCCGCATACGTAAACGAATTGCGTGACGATACCCTTGGTATGGTCCGCACCGAAGTGCGCAGCACGCATGGGGACAGCCATTTGGGACACGTCTTTCCGGATGGCCCAAGCGACCGCGGCGGCCTGCGCTATTGCATCAACTCGGCTTCGCTCCGTTTTGTTCACCGCGACGACATGGAGGCGGAAGGCTATGGCGAATACACCAATCAAGTGGAGGACGTAGCATGACACAACAACGCGCAGTATTGGCAGGTGGATGCTTTTGGGGCATGCAAGATTTGATCCGGAAACGCGACGGAGTCATTTCGACCCGTGTAGGTTATTCCGGCGGGGACGTGCCCAATGCGACCTACCGCAATCATGGCACCCACGCCGAAGCAATCGAAGTAACATTTAACGATGAGGTACTAAGCTATCGCGATTTGCTGGAGTTGTTTTTCCAGATCCATGATCCATCGACCTTGAACCGTCAGGGCAATGATCGTGGCCTTAGCTATAGATCCGCGATTTACTATGAGAATGAAGATCAAAAAGCAGTCGCCCTGGATACAATCGCCGACGTAAACGCGTCTGGTATCTGGCCGGGCGAAGTCGTGACCGAAGTCGAACCCGTCAGCGATTTCTGGGAGGCGGAGCCAGAGCATCAGGATTATCTTGAGCGTATTCCGAATGGCTATACTTGCCATTTCCCCCGTCCCGATTGGGTTTTGCCAAAACGCGCCGCTGCCGAGTAACGCGCAAATGACAGAAGGCGGGGAGTACCCCCCCGCCTTCTTGATCTTATCGCCAACCTAGAAAGGTCGGCAGCAAATTTTACTGGTTAACGGTTTAGGTCAATCCGGCTACGCATTCGTAGAAGAGATCGAATCCACACTCATCATATTGGCAATTGTTGCCTTGAAAATCGCTACAACACTTACTCGTTACTACATGCAAGGATAAGAGCCGAATAAGGCAACACTATGGAACTCGTAAGAAGGAATTGGTCAGGGTTAACATTGGGTTAACTCAACGCCCCTCACCCATTTGCTACCCGTGGACGGCCTGTCGCCTCTACTGTGATCACAGCCTCGATAAATACTTCTCGGCTCTCCACGCCCGCAGTGCGAATATCGCGCTCAACACTCACCTGAATATCGGCCGCCCCTGCCGCCTGCGCATCGAAGGTGGCTTTCTCACGCAAAACGCCCTCAAGCTGCTGAATAGCGCTGGCTTGATCGGTATAGTCCTGCGGTCCGGTTTCTAAATGAACGCGGAACCGACCCTCACTCGGTGAAGTGACCGTACCGCTTTCACGCATCGTCACGCGGCCAACTACTGCACCGATGGCATTTGCGACGCCAGCATGTTCCGGCAAAATCATCGTCGCACCAAGGGCGTCACCGACAGCAGGGTAATAGGCCGGCGCAGAAGCCCCCAAGCCGATCACCGGCACATTCAGCGCCGCATCTATCCGCATGAGGCCCCGGTGCCCTTTCAAGCCCCTTTGGAGCAGAACATGCCGTGCAAGAACCTCGGGCGCGACGTCAAACGCCGGATCTTCTTCTGCAAACGCGGTTTCCAGCAGGGCCAATGCGGTTTGTTGGGTCAGTTGGTCCACGATCATCTGCGCCATTACATCAGGGTCAGGTGCCAACATCTCGCCTGCGCCCGTACGCCGTCGGCCGAACAGGCGCAAAGCCTTGCGCGCTGCATCCGCATCCCATACGTCGACACGATCCAGCGCATGGCTTGCATCCGATGGCGTCACCCCCGCAATCTGAACCAAGCCGCGTTCAACCAGACGCTTCAGCGCACCCGTTTCGATCCGTGACTGCAGGATATTGCCCAGAGGGTGCACCCTTTCGCCTATCCGCTCGAGCAGAGAAGACTCTCGTGGGCCAATACCTTCATGCGTTTGCCCCGCCACAGCCCGCACAAATTTTGCATCAAATTCGCCGGGTATTGCTGTACGCAATTGCGCGTCTAGTGCGTCGTGAACAACGTCAGGCGCATCCATCGCCACCAGCGATACGGGCAACAGCCGCCTTGGGCCTAGTGTAATGCCGCCCTGCAATCCTTCAGTCAGAAAATGAACCTCACTATCGCCGCCCAGACCGGTCGTGCGCATCGCAACCGCTTCAACCATGGTGCGATATGGCCCAACCTGCGCACCCGCAGGATCAATGGCTGGCCGCCCCCCACGCAGCAGAGCCACATCGGTCGTCGTCCCGCCGATATCACTGACCAATGCATAATCCGCACCCGTCATCCAACGTGCACCTACAATAGACGCCGCAGGACCGCTGAGGATCGTTTCAATCGGGCGTTCACGGGCCTGAGCCGAAGAAATCAGCGCCCCATCGCCGCGTACAACCATTAAGGGGGCCATTACGCCAATCTCGATCAACACGGTTTCCGCGCGACTGATCAAGCGGTCAATCATCCCTATCAGACGCGCGTTTAAAACCGCAGTTAGCGCCCGCTTTGGTCCGTTCAACTTGGCAGACAATTGATGTGATGATGAAACAGGCCTGTCGGTCCGTTGCGTTATAAGCTCCGCAACACGCAACTCGTGTGCGGGGTTTCGGGTGGCGAACTGGCTTGCAACGGCAAAGCCGCTAACATCATTCTTGTGGCGCTCCAGAAATTCAATCAGGACGTTTTCGTCCAGCGGCATCGCTTCGCCGCCTGCATGGTTATGCCCACCTTGCAACACAAGATACGGGTCGCCTTTGAGCGCATCGGCCAAGCCATGAGCC
>JAPKCR010000786.1 GCA_026421135.1 Sulfitobacter sp.
GACTTTTCACCTGCTTTCGCCTGCGGGCCTCGTCGCGCGCGGTGTCTAGAAATTCTCTAGCATCACTAGACGACCGGTCTATTAGTTATTACCTACCCCTCATGACTGAGCTTAAGAAATCAGACCTTACGCGACAGAAAATCCTGACCACAGGCCGTGCGCTGGTTAGTAAGCATGGCTTTGGCGCGGTCGGCTTGGCGCGGATACTCAAGGAAAGTGGCGTACCCAAGGGGTCTTTCTACTATTACTTCCCCTCAAAGGAAGCCTTCGGGCATGCCCTTTTGACTGATTATGTCGCCGATTATCTCGCCCGGATTGACGCGCTTTGTGCCACGCAGGGGTCGGCCCATGATAAGCTTACTGCCTTTTGGACGGCTTGGCTGACGCAGGCCGGGTCGGGAGGCATCGCCAGCCAATGTCTGGTCGTCAAGTTAGGGGCCGAAGTGGCCGACCTATCGGAAGACATGCGGCGAGTGCTTGACGAGGGCATTGCCGCTTTGGTCGACAGGATCGCCTTGTTGCTGGTCCAAGGGGCAAACGACGGGTCTCTTGCCGCCTTCGATGATCCGCGAGCAACTGCGCAGATGCTTTATGCGAAATGGCTGGGGGCCGCGATTCTTGCCAAACTTTCTCGCAATGAAACTCCGCTCAGGCAGGCTTTGTCAGAGACACAATCAACCCTTTTAAAATCATAAATTAAAGAAAAGAGATACTGCCATGAAAGCTGCAATCCACGATACCTTCGGCGAACCCGTTGATGTTCTGAAACCTGTCGAGACCGATAAACCGACCCCAGGCGCAGGCGAAGTTCTGGTCAAAATGACCCTCTCTCCCATCCACAACCACGATCTGTGGACGATCCGCGGCAATTATGGCTACAAACCCGATCTACCCGGTGCCATCGGCGGGTCCGAAGCGCTTGGCACGGTTGAGGCCGTTGGCGATGGCGTTGATGCGGCGATGGTTGGCAAGCGTGTCAGCATCGCTGGTGTTCATGGGACTTGGGCCGAGTATTTCATTGCCCCTGCCGATGGCGTGCTGCCCCTGCCCGACATGATTTCTGACACTGCGGGTGCACAGCTAATTGCTATGCCATTCAGCGCCATCTCCTTGTTGGAAACCTTAAAGGCCAAGAAAGGCGACTGGATCATCCAGACCGCTGCGAACGGCGCAGTTGGCAAGATCATGGTGACGCTGGCCAAGGCGCGCGGTATCAATCTCCTTAATCTCGTGCGCCGTGAAGAGGCCGTGAAAGAGTTGACGGACATGGGCATTGAAAACGTCCTGTCCACGTCCGACGCCGACTGGCAAAAAAAGGCGCGTGATATTGTCGGCAACGCTGGCGCAGTGTCGGCGATCGATTCAGTCGGCGGGGATGTGTCGGCTGATTTGGTCGAGCTGTTGGGTCTTGATGGCGAACTGGTTGTTTTCGGCACCGCGACAGGTGCGCCAATGCCGCTGTCGTCAGGCGCGTTGATTATGAAACACATCACGGTCAGAGGATTTTGGGGATCGCGCGTCAGCAGGGAAATGGACCCGGCAGAGCGCAAACGCCTAATCACAGAACTGGTCACCTTGACCGCCAAGGGCGACCTGGTGCTGGAAGACGGCGGCATTTTTGCGATTGATGACGTCACCAAAGCTATGAAAGCTGCGTTAACACCCGGCCGCGCAGGCAAAGTTATGATCCGAGGTTAATCTAGCTAAGCCACAAAGATGAAAAGCCCGGTTTTTGAGATCATCAAAGGCCGGGCTTTTTAC
>JAPKCR010000159.1 GCA_026421135.1 Sulfitobacter sp.
TGCCCAGCAGGTGTTCGCCACCCACCCCCTTTAACTTGTTAGGGATGTCCATCGCGGTGTGGTCAAACGGCGTCCAAACAAACGACACCAGCGCCGCGAGAATAAAAAAGCCAGTAAGGGAAGCGCCAACGATCAGATTTCGATTCATGTGCGTGACCTAAGACGCGGATCAACGGCGGCATAGGCCAGGTCGACCAAAAAGTTCACTATGATTACCGAGAACACCAACAGCATCACGACGGATTCAACAACGATCAGATCGCGCGCTGAGATGGATTGGAATACCAACCGGCCCAGCCCAGGCAGATAAAACACTTGCTCGATGATGATTGCCCCTGCCAGTAGAAACGAGAATTGCAAACCAATGATCGTCAACACCGGAATTAATGCATTGCGCAAGCCGTGCCGCCATAGTGCCTGGCGTTCGGTCAAACCTTTGGCGCGGGCGGTGCGCATATAATCTTCGCCCAAGACATCCAGCAGCGATGATCGCATTACCCGCGCAAGAATAGCCGCTTGGGGCAACGCCAATGCGATTGCGGGTAAGGTAAGGGCGTGCAAGCCCGCCCACAGTCCTTTGTCCCAACCAACAAAACCGCCCGCAGCAAACCAGCGCAGATTTATGGAAAAGATCAGCACCAGCATCATAGCAAACCAGAAGTTCGGTACCGCGACACCCAGCTGCGTGGCCCCCATGACGCCCAGATCGCCTGCAGCACCCCGGCGCGATGCAGCATAAATCCCGGCAGGGAAGGCAATCAGGGTGGATAGCGTTAAAGCATAAAGTGCAAGTGGCAGCGACACCCAGAGTCGCGCGGCGATCATTTCAGAGACAGGTGTGCGGTACGTGTAGGATGTGCCGAAATCGCCTGCCAGCAATCCGCCTACCCATGACAAATACCGTTCGAGTTTCGAGGAGTCCAAACCCAACTCCGTACGCAAGGCGGCCAACGTCTCGGGCTGTGCGTTCATACCTAGCATGAACGAAGCGGGATCACCGGGTGCAATTTCGATAACGGTAAAGATGACAAGAGATGCAACAGCAAGACTGACGCAAAGGGAAAGCAATCGTTTGATTGTATAGCGTAACATTTTGACAGGTTAGGCGCGGATTTTGAAAGCGTCCAGACAGGAAAAGAATGTCAGCCGTGAATTTGGCTGCATTTAACCATCTGAAATAAAATAAAATAACAGATTGTCCGAGGGGCTCGGAACAATTTGGCAATTGGTCGGGTTAATTCACCAGAAACGAGTAATAAGGAAGATAACAATGACCAATACATTCAAGACACTCGCAATCGCCGCCCTGATGGGTACGATTTCTGCACCAGCATTTGCAGCTGCTCACGCTAGCCCGCAAATGACATGTGGAGAATTTAACGAATTGTCGACCGAAGATCAGGCAACAGTAGCCGCGATGGCAATCGCCGAAATCAACGATGGCGACAATGGTGAATCGATGGAAGATACAGCAAAAGACACTGAAATGTCCGCTGATGTGACAGCCGAAGTAGCGACGGACGGCGTAGCCGTTACAGACTCTGTCGTAGATGGCGAAGCGAAAGCTGTTGCGGCAACTGGCGGCAATACCGAAGCTTCGAACGAAACTGCCGAACCTACTGCCGAAACCGCGACTGAGCAGATGTACCGCGTCTGCGCAATCAACCTCGACGCGACAGTCGGCGAAGCTGCTGCTGGCCTAGTCGGCACTAAGTAATCCAATTAACTGACTGAAATTAACGGGCGCATTTTGCGCCCGTTTTATTGTGCGATACAAGTCTCGCAATCGCTGTCGGTTGTTATAGATATCTTTGTTATGCACACACCACTTTTCATCGGACATGAGATTTTTCGCGGATCCAGCTACGGGCGTTGGCATCCTTTGCGTGTGCCACGCGTATCAACGGTAATTGACTTGTCGCGCGCGATGGGGTGGTTGCCCCGGTCGCAATACATTACTTCTCCCCGGGCTAAGCCGAAGGCGTTAACGAGATGGCACACACCTGATTACGTAGCCGCCTTGCAGCGTGTCGAAGCGGATCAACAATCGACCGAAGATGATTTGCGCCGTCATGACATTGGCAGCCTGACAAACCCGGTCTTTACCGAGATTTTCCGCCGCCCTGCAACTGCTGCGGGCGGATCAATCCTTGCTGGTGAACTGTTGCGCGATGGCGGCGTGATCTATAACCCCGCTGGCGGCACCCACCACGGGATGCCAGATCGCGCCAATGGTTTTTGCTATCTTAACGACCCTGTATTGGCGATGAAATCCTTGCGCTTTCATGGTGTCCAGCGCATCGCCTATATCGACATTGATGCGCATCATCCCGATGGGGTCGAGGTAGGATTTGGCGGTGATCCCGATTGCTTGATGATTTCGGTTCACGAGGACCGCCTTTGGCCGCGCACTGGACCCGTCGAAAACGATGCGGGTGGAAATGCCTACAACCTGCCTGTCCCACGCGGTCTGAACGACACCGAGATGGGCCATATTCGCGATCACTTGATCCTGCCAAAGGTGCAGGCATTCAAGCCTGACGCAATTGTCCTGCTTTGTGGTGCCGATGCGATAGAGGAAGACCCGCTTTCGCATCTATCCCTCTCTAATAACGCGCATTGGGCAGTTTTGCGTGGGTTGATGGGAATGGCACCTCGCTTGCTGGTGCTTGGCGGTGGTGGGTACAATCCGTGGTCGGTGGGGCGGCTATGGGCGGGCGTTTGGGCAACTTTGAATCAGCAGGAATTGCCTGATCGATTGCCAGAGAAAGCCGAAGCCGTTCTGCGCGGCCTTCGATTTGATGGAAACCGGCGTGGTAAAAATCCGCCAGATCATTGGTTCACGACGCTGCGCGATAGCCCGCGCGAAGGATCCCTTCGTGACGAGATCAAGCAACTGGTAAGGCAGCTTGCTACACGCGACTAAGGGCGGTCGCTATCGTTTGTTAGATATGATCGCCTGCGCGACGAAATAACTGACGGGGACGGCAAGCACCGCACCGATCAAGGCCGCCACAAGGATCGGCGTCAGGGTATCATAACCTGTAGACAAGGCGATAATGATCAACGAGCCGGACAAAGTCGTCGCGACGATGGAATATAGAATTGAAGCAAGGCGCAACATGTCGTGCTCTCCGGTTGGTTGGTCTGACCTAGCTTTATCCGCCGCGCGCCTTGCTTGTCCTTGATATATGTCAACAAACGCGACTGGGTGCGGTGGTGCCTCGGGTCAAAAAAACGCCCCCGCGAAACGGAGGCGTTTAAGCTATTCCAACCAAGTGGCGTTTTATTCAGCCCAAGTGACGCCAGTCAAATCCGTCGCCTGCGTTGGCGCGTTCGTCCACAGGCCCTGAACGCCCGCTTTGGCTACCGACATGGCAGCAAGCTGGAACAGATATCCGTTCACATAATCCTCAGCGATTGTCTTTTGCGCCTCGGCTAGCATTTTGGTGCGCATGTCGGGATCTGTTGTCGCATTCAGCTTGGTCATCAGCGCCTGGAAATCCACATTGTCATACTGGAAATAGTAATCGGGATTCGCGTAAATCCCGATGTCCATCGGTTCAGTGTGGCTTACGATGGTCAGGCCGAAATTTTTGCCCTTGAACACTGTTTCGAGCCATTGCGCCCATTCAACATTGTTAATCTTTGCCGTGATCCCAACATCGGCCAACTGCGCGGCGATGATTTCACCGCCACGGCGGGCATAGGACGGCGGCGGCAGGTCAAGTGTTGTCTCGAACCCATCGGGAAACCCGGCCTCGGCCAGCAGGGCCTTGGATTTTTCCGGATCAAAGTCGCTGATTGCTGTTTCATCGACATAAGATGGGTTGTGCGGCGCAAAGTGAGTGCCAATGGGCGTGCCATAGCCAAACATCGCACCGTCAATGATTGCCTGACGGTTGATCGCATGAGCAACGGCTTCGCGTACTTTTACGTTATCGAACGGCGCTTTCTTGTTGTTCATTGCCAAAATCGTCTCGCCCTCGGTCGAACCGACCAATACTTGAAAGCGGGGGTCTGCCTCGAATTGCGGGAGGTTTTCAGGGGCGGGGAAGCCAACGAAAACATCCACGTCTTCGGCCATCATTGACGCAAACGCGGCTGTGGGATCAGAGATAAACTTGAACGTCGCCAAATCCAGCGCGGCAGGTACACCCCAATAGTTGGGGTTCTTTTCGATCATGATGTTGTCGCCTTGCGTCCAGCTGGTGAATTTGAACGCGCCGGTGCCGATGGGCAACTGTTTGATGTTATCGATGCTTTCGGGTGCCACGATCACGGCATCCCCCCAAGCAAGGTTGAATAGAAGATTGCCGTTTGGTTCACTTAGCTTGATTTCGACAGTTGCGGGATCAACCACATTGACCTCGGAAATGGCACTAAACAACGCTTTTTGCGCATTGGCGCTGTCTTCGGCCGCAATCCGGTCAAGGGTGAATTTTACATCATTGGCGTCCATTGTGGTGCCGTCGTGAAACGTCACGCCCTCTTGCAGTTTGAACGTATAAGTCAGACCGTCTTCTGATATATCCCACGATTTTGCGAGACCGGGGACCACCGATCCATCGCCCATAAACCGCGTCAGCCCCTCGAATACGTTTGAATACAGCACGGAATCGATTGCACCTGCGGCAGCGCTGGTAGGGTCCAGATGTGGCGGCTCAAGCTGCATCGCAACGATAATGTCAGATTTTGCAACTGCACCACCGGCCATCAGCGCAGCTGCGCAAGTGCCAAGTATAAGTGAGCGAAGGTGATACATCGGTGGTCTCCTGTTAACTTTCAGCAAAAAGTCTACCCAGTTCGAAACGCTTTGACCAGCACTGCCATGATAGTAACAAATTTGTATTGTGCCGCCTGCACTGTCGGTTTATGCGCCACCTTCGCTTTATCAAGCAGGGGTGTCTTATGGCTGCGGTATCTTCCACGCTGGGAATTGATTTCGGAACGTCCAACTCTGCTGTGGGATTTGCCATCGACGGCGTTCCGCATCTGATTGAGGTTGAAGCGGGCGAAAACACCCTACCTACAGCGCTTTTTTTTGATGTCGAAGAGAAACGCATCATTTACGGGCGCAGTGCCCAAGAGGCGCTGATTGGTGGCGACGAGGGGCGTTATATGCGCGCGCTCAAAAGCCTTTTAGGCACGCCCTTGATGCGCGAAAGCCGGATGTTGCTGGGCAAACGGATGGATTTCATCGCCATCGTGGCCAGCTTTCTGGCGGAACTGAAAAAGCGCGCCGAAGCTGCCACAGGTCAGACCTTCGACCGCGCCTTGTCTGGTCGTCCGGTGATGTTTCACAGTGCCGATGCCGCGCGAAATGCCCAAGCGTTGGTTGATCTGACCGAATGTTATCATCTGGCTGGCTTCAAAGATGTGCGCTTTATGCCTGAGCCCGAGGCCGCAGCCTTGGCCAACCGCGGCGCGCTAAGGCCGGGCGATCTGGGTCTGATAGTGGACATTGGCGGGGGTACGTCAGATTTCACCTTGTTCAGGCCAGAAGGCGACAAAGGCATTCACATCCTTGCCAGTAAGGGTTTGCGAATGGGTGGGACGGACTTTGATCGCGAACTGAGCTTGCATCATGTCATGCCGCATCTGGGCATGGGCAGTCAGATTAGACACGTGTTTGGCGATGAAACCCACGCTGCCCCCCATGCCGTGTTCACCGATCTAGCGACATGGCAGAAAATCCCGTTCTTATATACCCGCGAACAGCGCCGCGCTGTGGATGATCTTGCTAAATATGCTGTCGAACCTGATTTGCTGAACCGTCTGGTTAAGGTGCTAGAGGATGAGCTGGGCCACGACATTGCATTTGCAGTCGAGGCGGGCAAAATCGCGGCGAATAATGCGGCTGCGACGGCCCCACCCGAGATCAAGCTGGACATTCTTGAGCGCGGCCTGCGCGTCCAGCTGCCCCCCGCGATGATGGCGGCGACCTTGAATGAAATGGCCAACAGCATTGCACAGGTTGCCACCGACCTTGTGGCGCAAACAGACCTTGCCCCTGCGGACGTGAGCAAACTGATCTTTGTCGGCGGATCAAGCTTGATGGGCGTGATCGACATGGCGATGCGCCGCGCCTTTCCTCAGGCTGAGTTACACCGCGGTGCCGCCATGACGGCTATCGTAGATGGG
>JAPKCR010000787.1 GCA_026421135.1 Sulfitobacter sp.
GGCATAAGGAAGGAACGCAGCACCATCTTGGCTAAGCGACACCTTGCGGGTTGTTCTATGGAGCAGTTCGACCCCCAACTCCTTTTCAAGCTTTGCCAGGCGATTGCTGGACATGGCAGGCGCGAGGCCAAGGTCGCGGCCTGCCGCAGTGATGTTGAGCCGCTCCGCTGCGGCGACAAAAAGGCGAAGGGTGTCAGTGTCCATAATCCTTATTATATCGAAAAACGGAATTATGAAACCAAATATGCGCTGTTTTTATTAATTTTGATGGTGATATTTAGCCTACTGAAACCGCACACAGGAGCAGGAAAATGAAAGCAATCGGATATACACAAGCTGGCCCAATCGATGGCAATGGCGCGTTGCAAATGATGGATATTGCCAAGCCGCAAGTCGGCCCGCATGACCTTTTGGTTGCGGTTAAAGGCATTTCTATGAACCCCGTAGACGTCAAGCTGCGCGAAGTCCGCCCGCCCGAAGGTCCAACGAGCGTTTTGGGGTATGACGCCGCAGGTACCGTTGTTGAGATCGGTTCGGACGTGACGGGCTATGCGGTTGGCGATGACGTGTTTTACGCGGGCGATGTGACGCGGGCTGGTACGAACGCCGAATTGCACGCGGTCGATGAACGTATCGTTGGCAAGAAGCCAGCGACGCTCGACTTTACAGAAAGTGCGGGTCTTCCGCTGACGTCTATCACTGCTTGGGAAATGCTATTTGATGCATTCCGTGTGACTGAAGGCGGTGGCGAGGGTCATAGCCTGTTGGTCATCGCTGGTGCTGGTGGCGTGGGTTCAATGCTGATCCAACTTGCCAAAACTCTGACTAACCTCACCGTCATTGGGACAGCCTCTCGTCCCGAAACCCAAGACTGGGTACGCAGAATGGGCGCAGATCATGTGATTGATCACCGCGGCGATTTGGCGGCGCAGCTAAATGACCTTGGGCAGACGCCGACTTATGTTGCAGCTTTGACGGCTACTGATCAGCATTGGTCTGCGATCATGAACCTGATCGCCCCTCGTGGACACATCGCTTTGATCGACGACCCACAGAACATAAATATCACAGATGCAAAGCCTAAGGCGCTGACGATTTCGTGGGAATTCATGTTCACTCGGTCGATGTTCAACACAGCTGATATCGCTGTGCAACGTGATTTGTTGAACCGCGTGTCTGAAATGATCGATGCGGGAACGCTGCAATCCACCGTTACGGAACGCGCCGACATGCTGACCGTCGAAACGCTGACTGACGCGCACAAACGCCAAGAGAGCGGCCGTGTAATTGGCAAGCAGGTCCTTCCAGGATTGTCCTCTTAATTTTCAAAAAAATGGAATACATCATGACTTACTACTCCGTACTCGATGTGACCCCCAACAGCGAAGACTGGATTCCCGACTACCTGCCTGCAGCGAATGCCCGTGTTGCGGCCCACGGCGGGCGCTACATTGCCCGCACTGCCAGCCACGAACAAGTGGAAGGCGCAGCACAGGAAGCCGGGCTTCGCATCATTATCGAATGGCCATCCAAAAACGCCGCAGAAGCCTTTATGGCGGATGAGGAATATGCGCCGCACCTCGCGGAGCGGACCAAAGGTTCTGTCAGCCATCACTACCTGATCGCGGGCAAAGACGACCTTGCCTAATGCCGCTGCGTCGCCCCGTCAAAGGGGCGGCGTACATCACAGGAGCCCTAAAGTGCGCGACGAGACCAATACACCCTTTCGGAAAATCAATCGCGGCTTTGATGCAAC
>JAPKCR010000788.1 GCA_026421135.1 Sulfitobacter sp.
CGTGCCATTGACCGGATGCAACAGACCCGTTCCCCAAACAGTTGGGCGCATATCCTTCTTCGTAGGGTATGCACGCTTGACCACCTGCAACAGCGACCCGATGGCCCAGATGTCCGCCTTGTTCACGCCCGCGTGCACCACGTCGCGCCCCGACATATACGCTAGCACCACGGGGCTGATCGCGTCGCCGAAATTCGGCACCGCTTTCCACCAATGCAGGCGCAGGGGTGGCATGTCGGTCGACCCTGCCATCATCCCAACAAGCCCGCCATGCCGGACGCCGAAACCATCATCATACCGGCCAAAATAATCTTATAATCGATGTCGATTCCGACGACCGCATCGGCGCTTTTCGAGCGGTCTTCGACAGACGGAGTTGTGGTCAGGATCATTCGTCTTTGCCCCTTAAGTCTTTGCCCCTTAGGACAACAAGGGCGACGCGGATTGCCGCATAGATCATGGCAAAAATCAGCATCTGGAAAAACGTGGCCTTAAATCCTTCCAGCGACAGCCCGCCGCCCCTGAAAAGCGCCATCAGCACCCAGAATACCAGCACCGCAACCGCCAAGTCCCACGTTAATCTACGTAGCATCTCAGGCATCCCCTCGCTCGGTTGCATGGGGCAAAAGATCAATGTAGCCATGCACTTGATCCGACGTAAGGTTGCCCCGTCTCACAAGCTCTGCCATTGCCGTCACGGCCAGATCTTGGCTGAGAATGACAGCATCCGTCAGCACCACCAGATGTTTCAGTTCCTCGGGCGACAGCGCGGCGAGATCAAGCAGCTTACGAATAAATACAGCATCGCCGTCCAATGCCTGTTCATGAAATTCGCGCCGGGGCAGCCGCACAGAGAACTCGTTCAGAAAATGAACCGGTTTCAAGAACATGAACTTGTGGAAATGAAAGCCCAGCTTACGCAGTTCCGACATCTGCGCATCCATCAAGGGCTGATTATGATAGATGGGAATTGCCGCAACTTCCGAGATGACGGCCAATGCCTTTCCAACCCGCTTCTTGCCACTTTGGTAAACACCGACTTCACCGCCCTGAATATCAATCTTAAGCAAATCGAAGGGCGGTAGGTCCTTCATTCCATCAAGCGGGTGGAGCGTCATCTCGACACGCTCGATCACGCGTGTGCCGCGCCCCATGCGCCCCAGTGCATTGACGGTGTCGGCGTTCGGCTCAAGCAGAGACGTAAACCCCCCGTTTGCACAAATCTGAAGGGTCGCTTTGCCCGCGGGGCCTATGGCATAGGGCAGAAAATGCGTGTTGGGCACCTGATTTTGGACCAATTGCGCATACGCTTCCGGCTGCGGCTCAAAGCCCCAGACCTCGCAAAACCCGCTTTGCAGAAGCTTTTCATAGGGCGCGGGACCAATCGGATTGGCCCCCACGTCGCAAATTCGGGTCAGCCGCTTGGGTTTTAGCACCTTCTGCAGATACGTCGCGCGGGATTTATCGAATTTGGCCGACATTACCCCACGGACCCTTCCAGCGAAATCGCCACAAGTGCTTGTGCTTCCATCGCAAATTCCATTGGCAGTGCCTGCAACACGTCCTTGCAGAACCCGTTTACCACCAGTGCCACGGCCTCTTCCTCGTCCATGCCACGTGAGCGGCAATAAAACAGCTGGTCGTCGTCCACTTTCGATGTGGTCGCCTCATGCTCTACCCTGCTGGAATTGTTTTTGACCTCGATATACGGCACCGTATGTGCCCCACATTTGTCGCCAATGAGCAGGCTGTC
>JAPKCR010000160.1 GCA_026421135.1 Sulfitobacter sp.
ACGAGGCCGGTATTGTTGGCAGCTTCAGCCCCGGAGCCGAGGGAATTTTTGGGTTTCGCGCCGATGAAGTGATTGGGCAAAACGTCAACATGCTGATGCCCGAACCGCACCATAGCAATCACGACGGTTATCTAAAGCACTACATAGAGACCGGGGAAAAGAAGATCATCGGTATCGGGCGTGAGATGGAAGCAATCCGCAAAGATGGCTCACCCGTGCCAATCCGGCTAATGGTGTCCGAACTGGAGCTGGAAGGCGCGCGGCATTTTCTGGGCATACTGCATGATCTGACCGGAGAGAAAATGCGGCAGGCTGAATTGCATCGCGCCCAAAAGATGGAGGCCGTGGGTCAATTGACCGGAGGGCTGGCGCATGACTTCAACAATCTTCTTACTGTCGTGATAGGCAATCTTGAATTGCTTGAGATGCGGACCGACGACGCAAAGTTGCATAAATTGATCAATGAGGCTCTGGAGGCGTCAAACCTTGGCGCGGCGCTGACCAGCCAGTTGCTGTCGTTTTCAAAAAGCCAGTCCCTCGCACCAGAAAGCGTCGCCCTGAACGCATTGGTGGATACAATGCTTCCGATTCTTGAGCGCACCTTGGGTAGCCAGATCAGCATCGAAACAAGACTTGCGGACGATCTTTCCATGACAAGGGCAGACCCGGGGCAAATCGAAAGCGCGATGCTCAATCTGGCTATCAACGCACGCGACGCGATGCCAGAAGGGGGAACACTCACGATTGAAACCCGCAATGTTGCACTTGATTCCGACTTTGCGGCCACGCAGATCGATGTCACGCCGGGGAAATATGTCAGCCTGTCTGTCACCGATACAGGTTTGGGAATGACGCCAGAAACCCAATCGCGTGTGTTTGAGCCGTTTTTTACCACAAAGGGGCCGGGGGACGGATCGGGTCTGGGGCTTAGCATGGTCTATGGCTTTGCCAAGCAATCCGGCGGGCATGTCGCGATTTACAGCGAGTTGGGGCAGGGAACCACCGTCAACCTGTTTTTGCCGGTCGCTGTAACGGCGATGGGCAAGGAAGAAGCTGAGCCCCCAGAACAAGTGTCTGAGGGCGGCAATGAAACGATCCTGGTTGTCGAGGATGATCCGAAGGTCTTGCGTTTGACCATCGCCCGCCTTGAAGAGCTGCATTACAAGACTATCGCAGCATCGAACGGCCCTGATGCGATAGAAGCGCTGAAGCAGAATAATAACATTGATCTGGTGTTATCAGATGTTGTCATGCCGGGAGGCATGACGGGATTTGACGTGGCCGACAGGGCAATGGACCTGAGACCGGACGTAAAAATTCTGTTAGCAACTGGCTATGCGAAAGGAGTTGAGCCACGTGACAAGGCATCCGCCAAAGCCAATCACAAAACCTTGCGCAAACCCTACGGTATCCAGGAATTGGCGCGCGCATTACGTGAGTTGTTGGACTGAGCCACTGCGATGAAGTCTTGCGTGCGAAGAATGTAACTTGAGGCCAGGGGCGGTACCTAGGATACGTGCGCGTTGAGATACGCAAGCATATCGTCAAAACTGCGCATCTGGTCATAATCGGCTTCAGGCATTGGGCAGGAAAATTCCTGCGCTAGGGCCGTAATCAGATTCAGAAAATCCATTGAATCAATATCACATTCATCCCGCAGATCGGCTTTGGTATTTATCGTATCTATGTCAATTTCAGGGGCGATACGACCCAGATGCTTGATCAGGGCTTCGCGCGGTTCAAGGTGAGTCATAACGTCTTCGGCCTTTGCAAGTGACTAATAATTGCACGCAGAAAACGGGCACCCCGGTGGCCATCGCTGACCCTGTGATCAGCGGCGAGTGTAACGGTCGCGATGCGGCGCGCAACGATTTCCCCATCCTGGACCACAGGTCGCCGATCGGGTGTTCCAATCCCGATAATAGCGACCTGTGGAGAAAATATGACACCGGTGATCCCAGAAACGCCACGATCCCCAAGGCTAGTCAGGGTGATCGTAGGGTCAGAAAGTTCGCGGGCGCGAAGTCGCCCTTGGCGAACGCGTTCGATCAGACCACGCAGCCGGACCATAAGGTCATCCAGGCTACCGGTTTCGGCATCATGTAGGGCAGGGGCGACCAATCCACCACCGCGCTGGCTGATTGCCATGCCAACATGAGGTTTCGGACTGGGCACAAATTGATTGTTCTCGAAGGTACCACTGAATTCGGGGAACGTTTTGACGGTGTTTGCGATTGCGCGGATGAACAGCGCGCCAATCAGCAGCCGTTTCTCAGGAGGTAGATCTGCGTTGTGATCCGCAACAAACGCTTCTGCGGCCGTCAGATCGATGGTGTCCGATAGATAATAGTGGGGAATTTCACGCTTGGAACGAGACATTGCAGCCGCAATTGCCTGACGCATACCAGTCGCCGGCGCGGCATCGGGCGGTTTTTCAACATGTGGCAATTCTTTTAATGTAATGATCCTGTCACGACCAAGCGTTTTAAGATCAATCCCAGCTTGGACTGCGCGGCGCCGTGCAGCGGGGGTGACGCGCTGGCGGCCTTTGTCAGGATGACCCTGTGAGGCTAATGGCGTAAGTTTCGGGACTTTCGGCCGGGTCAGATCGGAAACTGGTCTCACCGGCTGCGGCACATCCGGTTCGACCTGCGTCATGGGCGCATCGCTGGAACGGATTTCTGCGATGGGTGTCCCGACAGGTACCCTTGTACCTAGCGGAACCAACCATTTGTCCAAAATCCCATTCTCGAATACTTCAATCTCGATAGCGCCTTTTTGGGTTTCGACTGCTGCAATGATATCACCGCGGCTTACGGTTTCACCAACTGCGACCAGTTGTTCCACCAGAATTCCATCCTCCATATCTGCACCAAGCGAGGGCATCACAAACCGTGTCATGGCAATTGTTTCATCAATTGTTTGACGGCGTGTACGATTGTGGATGTCTGTGGCAAGGCGGTTTCCTCCAGATGGCGCGCATAGGGAATAGGCACTTCGGCGCTGCACACCCGCCCGGGCGGCGCGTCCAGATCAAAGAAAGAATCTTCGGCCAGCCGCATACCAATTTCTGCAGAAAGACTGCCGCTGCGCCATCCTTCGTCCACCACCAGCACCCGGTGAGTACGGGCAACTGATGCGCGGATCGTATCCATATCAAGCGGCCGCAGGCTGCGCAGGTCAATCACCTCGGCTGAAATTCCGCTGACTGCCAATGCTTCAGCGGCATCAAGCGTTTTAAACAGCGATCCTCCATAGGTCACCAGCGTTATGTCATCACCGACCCGCCGCACCGCGGCGCAGTCGATATCAACCGCTTCTGCGTTGTCGGCAATCTCGCCCTCCATATTGTAAAGCATTACGTTCTCGAAAATCAGCACCGGATCGGGGTCTTCTAACGCCGTCAATAGCATGCCGCGCGCGTCTTCTAACGTGGCGGGGGCCAATACGCGAAGGCCGGGGATATGGGCATACCAACCTTCAAGGCCGTGAGAATGCTGAGCGGCAAGCTGTTTGCCCGCACCCGTGGCCATACGGATCACTACCGGAACGCCGAACTGGTTGTTGGACATGTGGCGAAGAGTGGCTGCGGTATTCATGATCTGGTCGAGCGCCAAAAGGGAAAAATTGACGGTCATTACTTCTACAATCGGGCGCATGCCTGCAATTGCAGCCCCAATGCCCGCACCTGTGAACCCGGATTCAGACAGCGGCGTGTCGCGGATACGGTCTGGGCCGAACTGGTCCAGCAGTCCCTTGCTGACAGCGTAGCAGCCGCCATAGCGGCCAACATCTTCGCCCATAAGAAATACCCGCTCATCGCGGGTCAAGGCATCGGTGATAGCGGATTTGACGGCCTCGCGGTAGGTGGATTTTACCATCTTTCCCGGCTTTGGGATCACAGGGGGGGCAGGGCGTTCTGGGGCCATGACAAAACGCTCAAGAGTCCCGATCGGTTCGTCGGTTCCATTTTCTGCAAAGGCGACCGCTTCGGCGATTTCAGAGGTAACTTCCGACTTGATGTCGGCCAAATCGGCGTCGTGCAGCAAGCCGCTTGTCTTTGCCCAATTTTCAAAGCGGGTAACTGGATCTTTCTTGCGCCACATGTCCACTTCTGACTTGTCGCGGTAAAGCTGGGCATCAAACATCGAATGCGCGCGGAACCTGTAGGTCTGACATTCAAGAAAATAGGGCTCTTTGGTTTTTGCTATCGTCTGCAGCGCGCGCCGGGCCGCAGCCTCGACCGCGACAACATCCATACCGTCAACAATTTCAGACGCGATGGCATAACTGCGCGCCTTGGCGGAGATGTCGGTTTCAGCCTCAGAGATGTCCAGCGCTGTGCCCATAGCATACCCGTTGTTCTCGCAAACAAAAAGTACGGGCAGATCCCACAGCGACGCCAGATTGAGGCTTTCGTGAAACTCGCCCTCCGCCACGGCCCCTTCGCCAAAGAAACAGGCGGTGACTGCGTCTGTGCCCTGCATCTTGTCTGCCATTGCCAGTCCCACGGCCATCGGTAACCCGCCCCCGACTATCGCGTTGCCGCCGTAAAAATTATGGTCCTTGCTAAACAGGTGCATCGATCCGCCGCGACCACCCGCACAACCTTCGGCCTTGCCATACATCTCGGCCAGAACGGCACCCATCGGGACACCACGCACCAGTGCGTGGCCATGTTCACGGTAAGTTGCCACAAGACGGTCCTGTGTTTCCAACAGCGGGATGACCCCGGCGGCAACCGCCTCTTCGCCGTCATATAGGTGCAGAAAGCCGCGGATTTTTTCTTGGGTGTAAACTTCGGCACATTTTTCCTCGAACAGCCTGATCCGAAGCATAGTCTTTAGCAAATCCCTGATATGGATAGCGTCAAGGTGGGGTTTGGTTCGGACTACGGTCATTTTTCATCGCTTTCCAAGGTTGAGATATCCCCTTCGGGCAGGCCCAGCTCACGGGCTTTCAGCAGGCGACGCATGATCTTGCCGCTGCGTGTTTTAGGCAGGTTTTGACGAAACGCGATGTCTTTGGGTGCCACTGCGGGGCCAAGCCGTTTGCGGGCGTGGCCAAGCAAGTCAAGGCGCAGATCCTCGCTGGCTTTTTGGCCAGGTTTCAGCGCAACGTAAGCTTTAACAATCTGACCAGCCGTTTCATCGGGCAAGCCGATCACCGCAACCTCCGCCACTGCGGCGTGTTCCATCAACGCACTTTCAACTTCGAACGGGCCGATCAAGTGGCCAGCACTTTTTATTAGATCGTCAGCACGCCCGACAAACCAAAAGTACCCATCGGAGTCGCGCATCGCCAGATCGCCACTCAGATACCATCCGTCTTTGAAACATTTTTCATAGCGCGCCTGTTCGTTGAGGTAGCCGCGCATCATGGATGGCCATCCCGAGCGTAAAGCCAGTTCACCGATATCCATGGGTAAGGTCAACTCGGCGACTTCATCACCTTTAACTTCCACAATTCCAGCCGTGATCCCCGGCAGCGGTTTGCCCATTGATCCCGGTTTCACATCCATTGCTGCATAGTTGGCGATCATGATCCCGCCGGTTTCTGTTTGCCACCAGTTGTCATGAAACGGTTGGCCAAAGGCTTCTTGCCCCCAGATCACCGCCTCTGGGTTCAGCGGTTCACCAACACTGGCCATGAACCGCAAATTGGGAAAGCGATGGGCACCCATGGCCTCTGTTCCGGCCTTCATTAACATTCTTATCGCCGTGGGGGCGGTATACCAGACGGTTACCGCTTCGGATGCTAGGATGTCATACCAGCGGGGCACATCAAACTCTGCTTCGACCACGATCATCGTGCAGCGGTTTGTGAGTGGGGCAATAATTCCATAGGATGCGCCCGTCACCCAGCCGGGATCGGCGGTGCACCAATAGGTGTCACCAGCTCGCAAATCCAGCGCAACGCGGCCTGTTTCCATATGGGCCACTACAGCCTGATGCACATGTAACACGCCTTTGGGCTTGCCAGTTGTGCCGGAAGTGAAATGCAAAAGCGCGACGTCTTCGGGATCGGTTCGCACCGTCTCAAACTGGTCAGAGGCCGCGTCCATCAACGTGGTATGACAGGGATGGGAGGTATGGGCGGTATGGGCAGTATGGGCAGTATGGGCG
>JAPKCR010000789.1 GCA_026421135.1 Sulfitobacter sp.
GCTGAGGGTGGTCTAATACGTCATCTGCCGTTGCGGCCTCTATCACGCGGCCTGCATACATCACGGCAACGCGATCAGCCATTTCGGCGATGGCCCCCATATCATGGGTGATAAGCATAATCGCGGCACCGAAATCACGTTGAATTTCATTCAGCAGGTCAAAGATCTGCGCCTGCACCGTAACGTCCAGGGCAGTTGTGGGTTCATCCGCGATCAGCAGTTTGGGGCGACAGGATACGGCCATAGCAATCATTACCCGTTGGCGCATCCCCCCCGACAGTTGATGCGGGAAATCGCGTGCGCGGGTGTCGGGCGATGGGATGCCAACACGGTCCAGCAGCGCAATAGCATCCTTCATGGCGCGGTCACTGCTGACCTTCTGGTGCAACATGATGGCCTCGGCGATTTGTGCGCCGACGGTGAATACAGGGTTCAGCGACGTCATCGGTTCCTGAAAGATCATCGCGGCCTCGGCACCGCGGATCTGGCGCAACCGCGCGGGGTTGGCAGTGGTCAGCTCCTCTCCATTCAGACGAATGGATCCGCCCGCAATGCGCCCCGGTGGGGACGGGATCAGCCCCATGACCGACAATGCTGTGATAGATTTTCCGCAGCCTGATTCCCCGACAACGCCCAAGGTTTCACCGGCGTTGACATGCAGAGACACGGAATCAAGCGCTGTGACCTCGCCGTGGCGGGTGTTGAACGTAACCTTCAGGTCTTCAATCTCAAGCAGTGCGGTCATCGTTCCCTCAGCTTTGGGTTAAAGGCGTCGTTCAAACCGTCGCCAACGAGCGACACGGCAAGAACGGTCAGGAAAATCGCCAGCCCAGGAAAGGTAACAGGCCACCATGCCATCAAAAGCTGGTCGCGGTTCGCCCCGATCATCAGCCCCCAGGACATCACGTTGGGGTCGCCCAGCCCCAGAAAGGAAAGGCCAGCCTCGAACAAGATGGCGACGCCAATGGTCAGAGTCGCGGAAACGATCAACGGTGGGGCAGCATTCGGCAGGATCACCTTCCAGATGATCCGCCTGTTCTTGGCACCGATGGCGCGGGCAGCGGTGACATATTCCAGCTCCTTGATTTTCAGGAACTCGGCCCGTGTTAGACGCGCGGTCTGCGGCCAGCTGACCACCCCGATGGCAAACGCAATCGTCCAAAGCGATGGGGAGAATAACGTGACCAGAACCATGGCGAACAACAACGCCGGCAACACCTGAAAGAACTCGGTAAACCGCATTAGGGCTGTGTCGACCCAGCCGCCATAGAAACCGGCCAAGGCCCCCAAGGTGATCCCGATGACCATGGTTATCATCGCGGCAGCCGCCCCCACAGCCATGGTTGGCCCGCCGCCCTTGAGCATGCCCGCAACGATATCGCGTCCTAGATAATCGGTGCCAAGGGGGAATTCGGGAGTTACCATCGGTGGTTCATGCGGTGCCCAGACAATATCATAGGCATCGCCGCCATAAATAAACGTGCCGTAGAAAGTTACAGCAAGGATAAGCCCCAGCAACACCAACCCGAACACGGCGGTGCGGTTGCGCGAAAACATGCGCCAAGCCTCGCGCCCCGGACTTTCAGCGATATACACCTGCTCGGTAGATGGCACGGCGTCACCACCAAGGGATGCGCGCAACGTCGGGTCTTTCACGCCTGTCCTCCTTCGTTTTTCCAAATAAACTCGGGCGGTTTGGGGACTGACCACCAGTAATTGCCATGCATCATCCGCGCCCTCTAAGTCGGGG
>JAPKCR010000790.1 GCA_026421135.1 Sulfitobacter sp.
GCCGTTTCATCTTCATCCACAGCGGTGCTGTCGCTAGAAATGAAGTCCGATCCGAGCTGATCGTCATCAGATGCCGATTGACCATCGTCCCATTCGGTCGGTTCAACTGGCTCTGCTGGCTTACGATAGGCGTCAACCAAAGGCGCATCGTTTGATACACGCAAAGACGGGGTTAGCACCAGCTTGTCCGCTGTTGGTGCATCAACCTTGGGTCGATTTACCGGACGCCTTTCTTCGGACACCAGTCGGCGAATTGAAGACAGAACATCTTCTACTTCTGCGTTGCTAACAGCTTCGGACATATTTCAACCACCACTCGTTCCTCGGATTCAACTTAAACGATGAGATTGTTTCTCACAACACTCCCGTAAAATTGTTAGTCTTTTTGCAGTGCCCGCAACACACGGTCCAACTTTTTGCCCTCTTCCGAATATTTTGCAGGGCTGTCTTTGACCAGATTATAATACGCAGCCGGGTCATATATCTGCACAGGCAGCTTAAGATCCCGAGCTGTCAATTGGCCCGTAGCCTGCAGAACCGAATAGGCCGCTACATAAATCTGGGTGCCTGCCGTTACATTGCTGGACTGTGCATCCAGCAATGACTGCTCGGCGTCCAAGACATCCAGTGTGGTGCGAGCGCCCAAAGCAGCTTCTTCGCGGACACCTTGAAATGCGATCCTTGCAGCGCGGACTTGGCGTTGGGACGCCTCGATCTGCGCACGCGCCGACGCCAAACCGGCATAAGCGTCACTGACGGCCCGTTCGACATCTTTCACAACGACATGCAAGTTGCCGCGTTGCGCATCACGTTGGGCGCGGTTTCTGCGAACACCAGCCGACAAAGCACCGCCTTGATAGATCGTTTGGCCAATCTGAACGCCGACGGCTCCTGAGCGGTTTGAGGCCACGGAACCGAAAGTTTCGCTTAACCCTACAGATCCCTGAATGGAAACCTGTGGCTGCATCCGTGCTTCGCTGCTGCGGATCAAAAGCTCGGCTGCGGCAACTTGGTGCTGTACGGCCAGAATATCGGGGTGGCGACGCACGGCCAACGCTTTGGCATTGCGGATGCTACTTCCAATATTGGGCAGGCTTGGGGGCGCGCTGAGACGCCCAGGATCGCGGCCAACCGCAACTTTGTAGAATGCCCGGGCTGAAATCAGATCACCCTGTGCCCCCGCCAGACCGCTGCGCGCTTGGGCAAGCTGTGCCTCGGCCAAGGCAACATCGGTGCGGGTTACTTCGCCCACTTCGAACCGGTCACGTGCGGCCCGCAGTTCTTGCATCAAAAGGCGTACGTTGTTTTCACGCAAAGCCACCAATTGTTGTGTTTGTATTACGCCCATATAGGCGCTGACGGCACGCAGCAAAATCTGCTGTTCGATACTGACCAGGCTTTCACGGGTTGCCAGCACGGTTTCTTTGGCGGCCTCAACGGAATACATTGTGGACCCAAAATCATAGACCAGCAACGATGCGATCAGACTGACCGTGGTCGTCATCGCATCGTTGTTCGTCCGCGTGCCGGGAGCGATAAATGCCGATCCCTCGCTGACCGTATTGTTAAAGTTCTGCGTCACACCCGCCGTCCATTGCACGACAGGCTTTAGCGCGGATTTGGCCAGTCCGACATCTTCATCAGCGGCACGCAAAAGAGCGCGGTTCTGATCAAGCAGGCCCGAGTTTTTATATGCGCCAACTAGCGCATCGGCTAAGGTCTCGGCCGTGGATGCCGCGGGAAATAGCA
>JAPKCR010000161.1 GCA_026421135.1 Sulfitobacter sp.
GCGCTATGCCCGAGAGGCGCGCGGGTACCACAAAAGGGCCTTTCAGGCTTGGGCCATATGTCTCCAGCAACCGGATGTTCGGACCGACGGACAAACATTTAGCCCTCAATTACCGAAACAAAGTCAAATTCAACCTCAAGATGTAAATCTTGCTAAAAATACGTAAATAATTGTTTTAATTGTCCTTAATCACGTGAAATCCCGCCATTTAGATGGCCCGGCCGGACTCAAACGCCTGATAAAACTGAATCTGGCCATAATTTCCAAATGACGCTCTGATGTTTTGCTGAATTCAACCCCTGCTCGGCAACGGTAGG
The DNA here is from genome assembly GCA_026421135.1 of Sulfitobacter sp. GTDB lineage: Bacteria > Pseudomonadota > Alphaproteobacteria > Rhodobacterales > Rhodobacteraceae > Sulfitobacter. The sequence continues at coordinate 318 of JAPKCR010000161.1, forward strand.
GCGGCAATGTGAAAAAGTCTCGAACCTGCCCTTGGCGGTCTATCTGAGCTTCGGCGCGTGATCAGATCGCCGTGTTTATGTGCCACAGAAACCATATCGATCACTGGCGGCCCGTTCGAGTATGCTGACTTCCGCTTTTGGGAAGACCATGAGTTTTCATGCTTTCGTGTCTATCGGCGATATCTTTCAAGGGGCGGCTTTGCAGACCGCCGTCAGGTTGGATGCCGCGGATTTCCGTATTCTGTGGCTTACCGTGAAATCCGCGTACACCTATCTATCGCGAAACCTCCAGATTCGAAGGCAGACCGATCGTCATAGCGATTGGCATCTTCTCTCTCTCTCTGCACGATGACATCGCTCAATCATTGCGTGGAAGTCCGCGCGGCGCATTAAAATGCGACAAAGTCATTGAACATTCACACAGTGGTGCTAATTGGTTGAGTACTCACAGAGTGGTGCTATGAAGTGGTTTTGTGATGCAAGTTTAGGTAGAGCCATTTTAAGTGCTTTCCACTGGGAATTGATCTGTGAAACTAGATAACTCAAGATACTCCATGTCCTATTCAAGGCCGATCCGATCAACGGCGCGGTTAGTGACAAGTAGCCAAAATCAGGGGGTCCGCCGAGTGACTTGGAGCTATAAAATTGCTAAGACCTTTTTTGACATTGTTGTGTCGGTCTTACTTTTGCCGGTTTTTGTGGTGGGCTGTCTGATTTTGACGATGGCAAATCCATTTCTTAATCAGGGTCCTCTATTTTTTATACAAAGACGGATGGGCCGAGATTGTACCCCTTTCAATGCGATTAAATTCAGAACGATGGCCTGCACGAGCGAACCAGTCCGTGGTGCACATGATCCGCTCGAAGTTAACAGGATCACGTTCTTGGGGGGGATTCTACGCAAGGCCCGCTTAGATGAAATCCCCCAGATCATAAACGTATTGCGCGGTGAGATGAGCCTCATCGGCCCGCGCCCAGATAGCTATGATCATGCGGAAGCCTATGTTGATTTGATCCCGGGGTACAAAGAACGTCATGCTGTTCTACCGGGGATCACCGGGCTAGCCCAAACAGAGATTGGCTATGTACACGGCGTTGATGGAACGAGTGTAAAGGTTGCTGCCGATCTGGACTACATTCAGAACCGAAGCTTTTTTCTAGATACATGGATTTTTTGGCGTACCCTTCAAACTGTTGCTGGTCGGGTTGGGTCTTAATCGCACCTAAGCTGCGGGCCAGTTCCCACGCCGGAGATCCTCGGAATTACAAGTACGGACAGCGGTACGATTTGTTATTTCCGTTAGCACAAGGCGCTTTGTATGGGTCACGCTGTCAAGCATACGAGCCGCCTGAGTGGGAATGAAACTTTCACCGGTTATTGCCAATTGTACGTCACAAGTCATGGCGTGCTCAGCACGTACCAGTATCATGCTTCGCATAACACTGCCGGGCAGTGGACAGCTCCGCTTGCAACATTAAGATCAAGCCGCATAATCAATCACCCAAACAAACCAGATCCTCCAATGCCAAAAAAGCTCTAGTGTTCCATTTTATATGGACGACGGGCCGCTATCCGCACCGGCAGAGATTTTTTTTTGATAGCGCGTCAATTCCCTTTCTTAATATCCCTGTCCCGCGTCATCCGCGCGATCATCACAAAGAAAAACGGCACGAAAAGCACGCCAAGCACGGTCGCCGCGATGGTGCCCGAAAGCACCCCGCTGCCGATAGCTGTGCGACCGCCCGATCCGGCACCACTGCTCAGGACAAGTGGCAAAACACCCAACGAAAACGCCATCGAAGTCATGATGATGGGGCGGAACCGTTGGCGAGCTGCATCAAGGGCGGCGTTGATGATGCTTTCACCTTCTGCGCGGCGGTCGCGGGCGAATTCTACGATGAGGATCGCGTTTTTACCGGTCAATCCGATCACAGTCAGAAGGCCAACCTGAAAGAAGACGCCATTTTCAAACCCGCCCAAGTAGGCACCTGACAAGGCCCCGAGAACCCCGATCGGCATGGCGAGCATAACCGCAAAGGGGATCGACCAGCTTTCGTACAGCGCGGCGAGTGACAGGAAAATCGCAGCCAGTGAAAGTGCGTAAAGCAATGGTGCCTGATTGCCGGAATCTTGCTCCTCTAGCGACAATCCGGTCGGTGCGATTACAAAGCCAGGCGGCAAATCTTTGGCAAGGCGTACCAGTTCGGCAAGCCCTTCGCCGGTGCTGGTGCCGGGTGCCGCAGTGCCTTGCAATTGCATCGCGGGCACACCGTTATATCGGTTTACGCCTTGGGGTCCGAACGTCCAGTTGGCCTCGGTGAAATTCGAGAATGGAACGAGGCCGCCACTCGCATTGCGCACACGCCATTTCTGCAGGTCGGACGGCAGCGCGCGGGAGTTGGCCTCGCCCTGAACATAAACGCGCTTGATCCGGCCCTCGTCGATGAAATCGTTCACATAGCGGCCAGCCCAAGCGATGGTGAGAAGGTTGCCTACGTCGCTGGCCGTCACACCCATCGCACCGGCACGGCGCCAGTCGATATCAAGATTGAACTGTGCTGCATCCTCCAGCCCACTGGGGCGCAGTGAGGCGATAAGCGGGCTTTGCGCTGCAGCATCGAGCAGCTGATTGCGCGCATCCAGAAGCTGTTCGTGAGTTTGCCCGCCGCGCGCCTGAAGGTAGAAATCAAAACCGGATACGTTGCCGAGTTCGATGACCGACGGCGGTACAACGGGGAACACTTGTGCGTCCTTAATCTGGCTAAATGCGCCAAATGCCCGTCCGGCCAATGCCTTTGCGCTCAGGTCTGGCGTGGTGCGTTCGCCCCAATCCTTCAGACGAACAAAAACCAGGCCAAGGTTCTGGCCCTGTCCTGCAAAGCTGAACCCGACGACGCCAAATACGGATTGAACAATTTCGCTTTCCTGGTTCAGATAATAATCCTCGACCTGCTTGATCACGTCGAGCGTGCGATCGGCAGTGGCCCCTGTCGGGGTCTGCACGAGGGTAAAGAGAATGCCCTGATCCTCGTCCGGCAGGAACCCTTGCGGCGTGCGCAGGAACAGCGCACCCATGGCGGCGATGATTGCAAGATAGAAGACGCCGCTTATGAACGGGTGCCGCACGATCCGGCCGACAAGACCGGCATAGCCGCCGCGCAGCTTACCAAATCCGGTGTTGAACCATTTAAACGGTCCCCACTTTTTGTCGTGGTTTTTCGCCTTGAGCATTGTTGCACAAAGCGCGGGTGTCAGGGTCAGCGCCACAATAACCGAAAGCGTCATCGCTGAGATAATTGTGACCGCAAACTGCTTGTAGATCACACCCGTAGAACCGGGGAAAAACGCGACGGGTACGAACACGGCAGACAACACGACCGCAATGCCCACAAGTGCGCCTGTAATCTGGTCCATCGATTTTCGGGTCGCCTCGAGCGGGCCAAGGCCTTCCTGTTCCATAATCCGTTCGACGTTTTCAACGACAACAATCGCGTCGTCCACAAGCAGACCGATTGCCAGAACCATCGCAAGCATCGTCAGCGTATTGATCGAAAATCCGAGCACGGCCATGACGCCTAGGGTGCCCAGCAAAACCACCGGAACCGCCAACGTCGGGATCAGAGTTGCGCGGAAATTCTGCAAGAACAGATACATTACAAGGAATACGAGCACGATCGCTTCGACCAAAGTCTTGATCACCTCTTCTATCGAGATTTTAACAAAAGGTGTCGTGTCGTAGGGCACAACATAGGTCACGCCTTCGGGAAAGAACTGGGCCAGTTCCTCCATCCGGGTTTCAACTGCACTTGCTGTGTCCAGCGCGTTGGCACCGGGGGCCAGACTGATCGCCATCCCCGTCGAAGGGTCGCGGTTGAATCGCGACAAGGTGGCATAGCTTTCGGCACCAATTTCCACCCGCGCCACGTCATTGACCAGCACCAACCCGCCATCAGTTTCAGCGCGCAGGACGATCTGGCGAAAATCCTCGGGCGTGCGCAGCAAAGATTGCGCTGTGATTGTAGCCGAAAGCTGTTGCCCCTCGACCGCAGGGCGCGACCCGAATGCTCCGGCAGAGATCTGCGCGTTTTCTGCGGATACGGCGGCAACTACGTCGGACGGTGTCAATTCGAACGCGGCCAGCTTGGCGGGATCAAGCCAGATGCGCATGGCATATTGCGCGCCAAAGACCCTTACGCTGCCGACGCCTTCAACCCGGTTCAGCTCGTTGACAAGGTTGGTGGTCAGATAGTCGCCAAGATCCGTCGCGTCGAGGTTTCCATCTTTGGAGATCAGTGAGATAACCATCAGAAAACCGGCGGACGATTTTCGGACCGTCACACCCTGCCGCTGCACCGTCTCGGGCAGCAGGGCGGTCGCCTGCGCCAATTTGTTTTGCACCTGAACTTGGGCAATGTCAGGATCTGTGCCTGTTTGGAACGTCAGGGTCACGTTGGAACTGCCGGATGACGTTGAACTGGACGAAATATAGCGCAACCCGTCCAGCCCCGTCATCTGCTGTTCGATAACCTGCGTGACGGTATTCGCCACAGTATCGGCAGAGGCACCCGGATAGACAGCACTGACCGACACAGTCGGCGGCGCGATCTGCGGATATTGCGCCACGGGAAGCGACAGGATGGAAAGAACCCCGACACCCATGATGAAGATCGCGATGACCCAGGCAAAGATCGGGCGGTCAATGAAAAAGCGGGCCATGGATATTCCGGTTCTGGATTATTCGGTTTTAGTATCGGACTGCTCGGAGGCCGCTGGTACTGCGGCAGCATCGGCAGGGGCGGCTTGCTCCTCTGGTGTCACTGTCGCGCCGGGGCTGGCTTTTTGCAGGCCCACGGTCACGATCCGGTCGCCGGGACTAAGCCCCTCACTGACTACCCAGTTGCTGCCCATATCTTGCAGAACAGTCAACGGGCGCGCCTCGACCACGTTGTCATCTCCCACGACCATCGCAAGTGGCCGTCCACGCCTGTCGCGGCTGACGGCCTGTTGGGGTACAACAAATACGCCCTTTGCGGTGCGGGTCGGCATCTCGACCTGCACGTACATGCCAGGCAGCAATAGCTTGCCGGGATTGTCGAACGACATCCGCAAAACCACGACGCCGGTCTGTTCATCTACGTCGGGTTCAGCAGCTGTAAGGGTGCCGGTTTGATCGTACAAACTGCCATCCGCGAGCGTCAAACTGACCTGCTGCATACTGTCGCCCATCCGTTCGCCCAAGTTGCCGCGGCGCCATTCAAGCATCTCGGCGGCGGATTGGGTCACGTCCACGTAAACTGTGTCGATGTTGCGGATCACTGCCATCGGGCTGGTCTGGCTTGCGGTAACAAGTGCGCCTTGACTGGCCAGAGAACGGCCAATTTCACCCGACAAACGCGCTGTTATCTCGGTCCGGTCAAGCTCGATCTGTGCGGCATTCCGTTGAGCTTGCGCAGCCTGAAGGCCCGCCCGTGCCACATCACGCGCAGCGATTGCGGTATCAAGAGACGCCGTGCTGGCGACATTGCGCGAAGCAAGCTCTTGCTGTCTTGCTTCCTCTTTTTCGGCGGCATTCAATTGGGCTTGCGCTTGCGCCACCGACGCATCGGCTTGCGCAACAGCGGCCTCGTAACTGGCTGGATCAATCTTATAAAGCACATCCCCGGCCGCGACCGATCCGCCTTCTTGAAATAGTCGTTCGGTAACAATTCCTGCAACCTGCGGACGGACCTCGGCCATTGCCGATGCGACAACCCGGCCCGGCAAAGTCGTCTTCAGGGTCACGTCC
>JAPKCR010000791.1 GCA_026421135.1 Sulfitobacter sp.
GCGTTACCGTCCACAGACGCGAGGCGTGCATGTAGTCTTCGATTTGGAATTCGCCGTCCTTGAGGAAGGTCAGCAAGTTCATCGACGCCAGGTTACAGGCTGTGTCGTCAAGGAACATGTATTCGGAACAAGGGTTTGATCCACGGATCGCACCGTCTTCGGGGCATGTGTGCCAATCGTTGACAGTGTCGTGGTACTGGATGCCCGGATCGGCGCAAGCCCATGCGGCGTGGCCAACCTGTTCCCACAAATCACGGGCACGGATGGTTTTCGACACGCGACCTGTGGTGCGGTCCAACAATTCCCAATCGGCGTCTTTTTCAACAGCGTGGAGGAATGCGTTGGTGACGCGGATCGAGTTGTTGGAGTTCTGACCGGAGACTGACGAATACGCCTCGGAGTCCCAATCAGTGTCATAGGTCGGGAATTCGATCGACGTGTGACCCTGCTTGGCATAGTCCAGCACGCGCTTGACGTACGTCTCGGGGATGGCGCATTTTTTCGCGTCCTTGATGGCAGCTTTTAGCTGCTCGTTCTTGGCGGGATCATAGGCATCAGCTTGTGTGCCGTCCCACGCTTTGATCGCGGCGAAGAGCTTGTTCAACTCGCGTTCGTGCATCTTTGAGCCCGCGACGATGGACGCAACTTTTTGCTCTTCGATGACCTTCCAGTTGATGAAATCTTCGATATCGGGGTGGTCCGCATCGACGATCACCATCTTGGCTGCGCGGCGTGTTGTGCCACCGGATTTGATCGCACCCGCTGCGCGGTCACCAATTTTCAGAAACCCCATCAGGCCGGATGACTTGCCGCCGCCCGATAGCTTTTCCCCTGCCCCACGCAAGCTTGAGAAGTTTGTGCCAGTGCCGGACCCGTATTTGAACAAGCGCGCCTCGCGGACCCAGAGATCCATGATGCCGCCGTCGCCGACCAGATCGTCAGCAACCGACTGGATAAAGCACGCATGTGGCTGCGGGTGCTCGTAAGACGACGTCGAACGCGTCAGTTTGCCTGTCTTATAGTCCACATAGTAGTGACCTTGCGCCGGACCATCGATGCCGTAGGCCCAGTGCAGGCCTGTGTTGAACCACTGCGGGCTGTTCGGGGCCCCAGACTGGGATGCCAGAATGTGGCGCATTTCATCGTAATAGGCTTGGGCATCTTCTTCGGTGGTAAAGTAACCACCCTTCCAACCCCAATACGCCCACGCGCCGGCCAGACGATCGAATACCTGCTTTGAGGACGTCTCACCGCTCATGGTCGCATCATCGGTAGGAACCGAGCGCCACAGGAACTCAGGTACGCCCTTTTCTTTGACCTTCTTTGTCGCAGACGGCACGCCGGCCTTGCGGAAATATTTCTGGGCGATCACATCAGAGGCGACCTGGCTCCAGCTCGACGGGACTTCGACGTTATCGAGGTGAAATACAACCGATCCGTCCGGGTTGCGAATTTCGGAAACTGTGCTGACGAAATCCAGCTTTGCATATGCATCTTGCCCGGAAGTTGTAAATTTTCTTTCGATCTTCATGTCTGACGCCCCATTTGCTCATCTTTTTTAATATGACGGGACCTGAAATTGCAGACCGCCTCAACCGTACCGACTTGAGACAGAGAGCGCGCCCTCGCAGGGTCATGCTGACCCGAAATAAGCGTTTAAACGTGCACTATAGCTGCGTTTGCCTATTTTGCCTCATTGGTCCGCCGCCTAGCGTTTACCACTAGATGTAGTGGCGTGACCGTCGAT